>CAZAOR010000201.1:0-2683 GCA_964486805.1 uncultured Sediminibacterium sp.
ATTCCGGATCATTTTCTGGAATATCCTGTCAGCCAATACCGGATTTTCGCGGAAAAGTACCAGGGGATCATAACTCTTCTGCAGTTGATATCCTTTTGTAAGTGCATCCTGCTGCCAGTAATTGACCCAGCATTTGTGGTGCAGGAATCCTGCAATTTCGGCAGGTTCGGTATCATCCGGCAGATCTGCTATGGAAAGTATTTCCTCAAGAAGCCGTTCACGTTCCATGAAATCCATCCAACTCTTCTGATAAAACAGAACGAGCCCTTTATCATCCCGGAAATTGAACCCAAAATACTGTGCATCCGGTGCCGGGCGCAGCAGGATATGTTCAACCAAATGAAAGCCTTCCGATGCAATACTCAGTTCCTGCAAAGCCTCCTGTAATCGAAGTAAGGCCTGCTCCGCCTTTTCAGACGTATGGAACCTGCCTGTTGCAATCCAGCGAGTGTCTGCAGGTGCTTTATACAGCAATAAATGAGTCCCTTGGGTGAATCCTGGCCCGATGCGGAAATTTTTCCGGTCAAGTCCATCCCGCAGAAAGCGGATCGGCAGGGATGGAAGTATCAACTGATTATCCAAGTCCTGACTAAATCCGGTATCTCCGGCTTCGGCTTCTGCCGGAGGAATCCAGTCCGCATTTGCCTGTACTTCCAGTTTGATGCCGCCGGGCCATTCCAGAGGTACTACTTTGCGTTCTTCTTCCTGTTTCGCGGAAAAAAAATCTCTTGGTCGCACCGCTAATTTGGCAGGCCAATTTGCAACACTATCCGACAGTCTTTTTTCCTTTATATCCTGAATAAAAAGCAAGCGGCTCAATAAAATTTCAAAACCCGATCGCTGATCATCGCTTTGCGATACAGGTTTTTTGTAGTCGGGGGCCTGGCTCCTTTTGGCGCTCAATGATAAAAAATCATGCAGTATCCCGGCTTTCCAGCGCAAATCTTCTGCAGGCAGTCCTTGCAACTGGCCGCCCTGGTAAACCTGGTTAAAAAAGAGTACGGGATATTTGTTCAGGTTAAGATTAAACCGGGAAAGCAGGTGGTCCAGTACTTCGTTTTTTCGTTTACGGAAGATTTCGGGCGACTCTGTTTTTTCACGTAAAAACCGGAGGTAAGGATTATGCGGATCGGCCTGAAAGTAGTCCCAATCTACCTGATCCCGATTCGGGAATGCATCGTGGAAGTCTTTGAGAACATTGGCAATTGCCGGCACCGCATACAATGGCTGGGTATAATAACTCACCGCGTACTCCGGAAGATTGGCAGAGAGCAGGTTATCCAGGTTAGACAATTGCGCCAGGTAATTGGCCAGTATTTGTTCAAAAAACAACAGGTATGCTTTCAATTGTTTAACCAATGCCCTTGCCCCGGCCGTCATTGTATCCGTTTTTTCAGGCATTGTCCTGGCAGGTTCCAGTTCTGTTATATTCAGGCGATAAGCCGGCGGAAAGAGTTGTTGGATAGAAAAATAATTACCGGGGTTTCTGTATACACCTGTCTCATTCACACTGGTACCAGCGGATATATGTGATTCGGGAATATATTTTCGTTGTAATCCTTCCAGTTTCTTGGAAAGAATACTTTGAAACAGTGATTCACGCAAAATGATCTCATTGGAATCACCGGAAACATGGATGGTTCTGGGCTGGCCCTGGAAACAAAAACTCGGATACCGCTCATTGGGCAAGCGGAAAGGAATGGAATAATAATTGCCGTCGGCTTTTAGCCGGAAATCCCGAACATAGGCAATACCGGGAACAGAAGATATTGCCCGTAAAACATCTGTGGGATCCACCACCCGGTACCTGGTAGATTTTTTCAGGTCACTTGCATCCATCGAAAGCACCCTTGCATCCATTTCTTCATCCAGCAGGAATCCGTGTTGAAGCATCGGACCTGCATAAATCCGCTCCAATGAGATCTCTTTTTGCAGCAGTTCGGCCTCTGAATAAAAATGAATGGCCGGATTCAGGGCCTGCTGTATCAATACATATACTTCGGCCAATATATCCTCCGGATTGGTGTGGCGCTCCAATACAATATCCGCTTCGATTTCAATCGAACATGACTGCAGCATAAGGCAACGGACAAAATCCTCACCGAGGTTGCGATGGCTATGAATAACAGTTGAGACTTTCTGAATAATCTCTTTTTCCAGTTTTTCTCTGGCTGCGGGCTCTGCATCAGGATCTTGCTGATCAAACGGTTGTATGGTTACCTGGTACAATCCTTTAATATAACCCGTGGACTGATTGGAATAGATTTTCTCCAGCCATACATTGTATACTTCCGGCACTGCATCCAGAATCAGCTTACGCAGGTCGTTCATGGTTACCGGGTGTGTATCCAATACCTCCCGGCGGGAATAGAAAAGATTTTTTTGCAGGTTGATTTTCCCGTCGCTGGCAGTCAGCAGATCCTGGATCGGAAAATCTGTTCTGTAAGCCAGGTCTGTTATGGCGTAGCACAGGTATTCCAGGATGGTCACGCCCGGATCATGGAGATTAAAATCAGTCCATTCCTTTCCTGCATACTGCTGAAGTAAGGCGATACCTTTTTCACGCAATGCTGCAAAATTCTTTGGAGAATCTTCCGGCAGTGATTTTTCAACCAGGTTGGTATGTTGGAGATCCTGATCCATGCAAATCGTCTAAATAGGGATTGAGCGTTTAGGAAAATTG
>CAZAOR010000202.1:0-3002 GCA_964486805.1 uncultured Sediminibacterium sp.
CCCTTCTTTCGGCACCGCTCACTGCGTTTTCCAGTGCTGCAATTGTCAATCTTGCACTCACCCCGCTTTTCCGGTCAACATATTCGTTGGAGCGGGCCTCGAATGCAACCTGTTCTATCAAACGTTTCACCAGATCGCTTACCACCACTTTCTCAGCCTGTTCTGTCAGCACTTTCGCTTCCTGCTCGGTAATTGCAAGGGAGGTGTCAATATCCTTCGGATAATGTGTAAGTATCTGGCTGCCGATCCGGTCTTTCAGCGGTGTCACGATACTGCCCCGGCTGGTATAATCTTCCGGGTTAGCCGTGAATATAAACAGGATATCCAGGGGCATCCGCAGTTTGAAACCTCGGATCTGTATATCCCCTTCCTGCAGAATATTGAATAAGGCAACCTGGATACGCGCCTGCAGGTCCGGCAGTTCATTGATCACGAAAATACCGCGGTTGCTGCGGGGAATAATGCCGTAGTGAATGACTTTTTCATCGGCAAAACTCAGTTTCAGGTTGGCAGCTTTGATGGGATCAATATCGCCGATCAGGTCGGCGACACTGACATCGGGGGTTGCCAGTTTTTCACCATATCGTTCCGAGCGGTGGAGCCATTGAACGGGCGTATCATCCCCCAAATCTGCCACCAGGTCTTTGCCAAACTTGCTCAGGGGTTGCAGGGGGTCATCATTCACTTCACTGCCTGCCACGATGGGTATATACTCATCCAGAAGGTCGGTCATCTGCCTGGCCATCCTGGTCTTTGCCTGTCCGCGCAATCCCAGGAACAGGATATTGTGCCGGCTAAGCAAGGCCCGCTCGGTATCAGGGATGACAGTATCTTCATAGCCGAGAATACCGGTAAAAGGATTGGCTTTCTCCCGGATGGTGCGTATCAGGTTCTCCCTGATTTCTTCTTTAACGGTCCTGGCCCGGTACCCGCTTTTGCGCAGGGCACCTAATGTTTTTATTTTCTGAATGTCCATAGTATGCTTCTCTCAAACCTTTCTAATAATCAATATACGGTTCTTCTTTTCCCGCTTTCAAAATCCCGGAATATGAAGGCGCCTAATTTATCCAGGGAAGCAAAGAAGGCCTTCCCCTGGTTCATTTCTGTAAATTCCTGTACAAAGCTTTGCAGGTAAGGATCGGAAGCGATCATGAAAGTAGTGATGGGTATCCGGAGTTTTTTACATTGTGCTGCCAGATTGATACACCTGTTCACGACTTTCCTGTCGAGGCCGAAACTGTTTTTGTAATACTTCTTCCCGATCTTCAGACAGGTAGGTTTGCCGTCTGTAATCATGAATATCTGCTTATTAGGGTTCTTTCTTTTACGCAGCAGATCCATGGCCAGTTCCAGGCCGGCAACGGTGTTGGTATGGTAAGGCCCCACCTGCAGATAGGGCAGATCTTTGATCTCAATACTCCAGGCATCATTTCCGAACACCACAATATCAAGGGTATCTTTCGGGTATTTGGTAGTAATGAGTTCACTTAATGCCATCGCCACTTTTTTGGCAGGTGTGATCCGATCTTCTCCATACAGAATCATGGAGTGTGAAATATCGATCATCAACACGGTGGATGTCTGTGTTTTGAAATCGTTTTCCCGTATCTGCAAATCGGATTCCTGCATGTGGAAACTATCGATCCCGTGATTGATCTGTGCATTGCGGATACTTTCCGTAAAATCTATCTGTTCCGGCATATCGCCAAACTGAAAAGGACGGGTATCCGGGCTGATCTCATCGCCTTGTCCCGGCTTGCGGGTAAGATGTTGTCCTTGCCGTGATTTCTTGAGTTTGCCGAAAATCTCTTCGAGGCTTTTTTTGCGGATTGTTTGCTCCGATTTTCCGGTAATGGAGATACTGCCGTCGGCGGGGTTTTCCCGTAGATAGCCGTTTTCCCGGAGATCTTCAATAAAATCGCCCATTCCGTATTGATCATCGGTCAACTGATATTGCCGGTCCAGTTGGTTCAACCAGTCGAGAGCTTCGGCTGCATCGCCGTTAGTATACGTCAATAATTGCATGAAAAGGTCGAGCAGTTGTTCAAACCGCGACTTACCTTCTTGGGAGGGGTCAAAATGGGAAAAACGGAAACCTTGCATAGGGATGAGATACAATATTAACGAAGAAACCCGGCTTTGGTTTGCGTTTTTGGAAATCTGTACGATCGAAATATGGGCTATTGGCCGGGTGAACAACAGCAGCGGAAAGAATCGGCCAACCGCGGCGAAAAGTGCCGACCAACAAAAGCAAAAAAAGCCCCGGCTGATCACCGGGGCTTTTATCCTGAAAAAATGAATTATTTTTTCCCGGCACCAGTTTTACCGGAATCCGCAGGTGCCATCAGTTTGCCGGGAATAGTAACCCGGGGATTGTACACGGCATTCATCTGGTCCAGCGTTTTCAGATAGCTTTCACAGGCTCTCCGTTCCTCCGCCATCGCATCGGCACGGCTTGCACTCAGTGAGTTATAATAGCGCATCTGCTGATCAAGATCCTTCTTAACAGAAGCCGCCACTTTCTGGGCCAGGGTAGTATCTCCTGCCATATAGCAGGCTTCCAGGAAAGCCAGGGAATTGCGGTTATGCAGGTTACCCCTGCTGGTCATCCCATAATCAAAATTGCCCTGGTTCAGCATTTTATCCGCTTTCTCCAACACTTTTACGGCATCCGCCTTGCGGTTCTTTTCAGCAAGATCCCTGCCCAGTTCTGCATAAGCGGTGCGGATCGTATTCAGGTGACGGCGATTTTCTTCATCAAAATATACGCCTTTGATATTGGCATTACCGAAACCGAATTTATTCATCAGCTTATCATACATCCAGTCGGTATTCACGGCACTGTTCTCTACCGGCACCAGGCGGAAACTCAGACCGTCACGACGCAGGTATTGATCAAATCCCAACTCTGCCTGTGGGGTGGTAAAATAAATCGGGCGTTTCCATTTGTTGGCTGCGATGATATTCAGTACAGCCAGATCATTTTTCAGCAATGAGTTTTT
>CAZAOR010000203.1:0-3790 GCA_964486805.1 uncultured Sediminibacterium sp.
AATCTATACAATAACTATTTATTGTAGATTCTAATATAAAATCTTTTGAATAAAAACCAGTTAAAAATGGAAAACCTATAATAGCCATCGAACCAATGAAAATACTTAAATAAGTAAAAGGCATTTTATATACTAGACTACCCATACGTCTATAATCTTGTTCATCCAATAAAGCGCTAATAATACTTCCAGCACCTAAAAATAATAAAGCTTTAAAAAAAGCATGATTAAATAAATGAAATAATGTTAGGTTATAATTAGATAATCCTGAACAAAAAAACATATAACCTAGTTGGCTACAAGTACTATATGCTATTATCTTTTTTATATCATATTGGTATACTGCAACTAAACCAGTAAATAATGCTGTAAATCCACCAAATATTGTTATAACAAATAATAAGATGTTTGAGTATTCAAATATATAAGAAGAGCGAATGATGAGGAAAACTCCAGCTGTTCTTTTTTTTCTTAATTATTATTTCTATTAATTACTTAATAGTTAGGACTATATCTTAAATTTTACTAAGTTCATCTGCATTAATAGTAGAATTAAATTTAATTAAAATTTTATCAATGTGATCTAAATCTTGGTATCCTGTTTTTAGATATTTATATTCTAAATCCAATAACAAACATCAATATTTAAACCTTTTTCTTTTAAGGCTTTTTAATTTATATTTTAAAAGATAATCTACTATTTTCTTTTTTTTTTCAAAATTTTCAAGTGTTAACTTGTAAAAAGGTAAATTTCATTTAAATTTATTTTCAATTTTATCTACAGAGTCTAATAAAGTCTTTATTTTTATTAATAATTCTTCTTGTAAATTTCAAAAAATACAACATAAATAGATAATCTTTCCTTGTTCATATTTCTTACTTTTTTTTCATCTCGCATAAAAAAAACCTCTACTATCAATGTAACCTAAAAATCAACTATCATTAAAACTAATAGTTTTAATATTATTATTATATTCTGGTAATAAATACGATAAATCCATTTTTTTTAATTTAATTTTTAATTTTTTATAAAAAATTAAAAATTGCTGCTCTTTTGCAGTACTTCTAAAATTTCCATTAAATATATATACTAATTTTAATAATTCTATTATATTTGAAGAATCAGATGATGATTGTACTGAAAATTCAACTATAGTTGAATTTACAAATCTTAAATATCTTATAGAACCAAAATTTAGTTTTTTTTTAATATATTTTATAATATTAATATCTCTAATAAAACAATTTAACTCAAATCTTAAATATCTTCTATTAACAATAAATACATTTTCATTACCTTCCACATAACCTATAAATCAATTTATAAAAGCTTTATTAAATACACGATCAAAATTTTCAATACATATAGTCTCTGAAGTGTCTTTTTTTAAAGTTCCTTGCTGATTTACCATTTTTCTTTTTTTTTATTTTGTTTTTTAAAGCATTCCAGCAAATAGTATTTATTATTATTTTTTTTATTGAAAAAAGGAAAAAATTAATTTTTTCAATATAGGCTGTTTAATATAAAATATATAAGTAAAATTAGTATTAATTTACCATCGTTGCTGCATGCAGTAACGATGATACAGGTGTAGGCCCCTCCATCGCGTCAGCTAATCAAGTATGTAGCCCTATTTGGGCAGATTTACCAATCGCTCCTATAAATAATAAAAAAAGAATTAGATTCAATAATTTTATTTCTCAAAAAACAAGAAAAAAATTTAAATCTTTAATATAATCAATTAAACTAAATACTATAATATAATCAGTTGTTTTAAATTTTCATAATAAAAATAATATTCCAATAATAAGAAAAACATCTGCTATTCTATTCATTACCATTGCTTTAATAGCGCCTTTATTAGCTGCTATACGATTATATCAAAAATTGATTAATAAATAAGAGCATACACCAACACCTTCTCATCCTACAAATAATTGTAGAAAATTATCAGATGTTACGAGTACCACCATAAAAAAAGTAAAAAAACCTAAAAACGTAAAAAATCTAACTATAAAAGGATCATGCCCCATATAACCAATACTATAAATATTAACACATAAAGAAATAAAATATATAATTGATAACATTATTACAGTTAATGAATCAAATAATAGTCCTATTTTTATTTGTATATTATCAACAATTAATAATGTATATAAATCACATGTTATTATACTTTTGTTAATAACAACTTCATAAAAAATTAACCAAACAAAAATATTTGAAATTAATAAACTTAAAATTGATATATATAAAGATACCTGACGACCTATATATTTACCAAATAAACCTATTATCAAGCTATTTATTAAATTAGAAAAAAAAATGAATATATACATCTTTTTTTATTCTTTCAAACATTCAATAAAAATATAAATTAATTTAGAATCAATATTATAATGCAAATTTATTCTTCTAATCAAAATTTTTAATTCTTTAAAAAAATCTTCTTTTCTTTTAAAATTATTATTTTTTAATAAGGTTTTTCAATATAATAAACCTGCTTTATTCTCTCTTTTCTTATCTGTTACAATTAAATGTCCTATAATATTTTTTAAAGGAAAAATACTATTAAACTTTTTTTCTATAATTATACAATTATATTTTCGCTCATTTTTCTTTTTATAACGCCTTTGCATATAATAATCTTCTTTTGTTACATATCAAGGCATATAAACATCATAACACATTATTCTATTTAATTTATGTCAACTAAATATATAATTCAATTCTTCTAACATAAAATCATTTTCATCTTTTTTTTTATCTTTATATATTTTTTTATTTAATACATTTATAATATTATAAAACTCTTCTATATAAAATGAATTTGTTGTTATAAATATATTAAATATATCAAAATTTTTAGATTTAATATCTAAAGTTATTTCTTTATTTTTTTTATCTTCAATATTTAAAAAAAAAAATTTAAAATTTAAAGAATAACTGCGCCTTTTTAATATTTTATAATCAACTAGATGATAATTTAATTTTAATAATAATTTTTTTCATCCCGCCTTTTGTATTTTTACTGATAAATTTATATAATCACAGTTAGAAATTATATATTTTTTTTGAAAATAATAATTAAATTTATAACAACGAAAATCTTTTCTAAATCATCTAAAAATTTGAGTTATAAATCTTATTTTATTTTTTTCAGATAAACAGTTATTAGATAAGATAGACTTTTTTCTACAACTAAGTGGTTTTATGAGTTTTTTTAATTTTTTTCGTTTAAATTTGCGACCCCTACAATTATTATATGGTTTTAAAATCATAACTTTTTTATTTTCTTCTAGATAAATCTGGGCTATCGTTTATAACTAGATTTTCTTTTTTTTCTTTTAATACTAAAGATTCACTAAATTCATGTTTTCAGCCAAATTTTGTTTTTTCTTCATTATATTTTTTTACAGTATTATACAATAATTGATTATCTGTTTTTTCTAAAGAATTTTTTTCAACATACGTAGAAAATGAATAAGATTTTTTTTTTTTTATATTTTCTAATTTATCATTATCTAATATATTTTTTTTGATTCATAAAAAAATGACAATTTATTTAATTTTGTTTCTACCTTTATATTATTTTTTGTGTTTATTAAAAATTTTTTTATACTTAATTTATCTTTTTTTTTATTAAACTTGATTTCATCTTTTTTATAAATTTTTAATAATAATTTAGATTCCTTTTTTAACTTATCTTCTATAAATAAATAATTAAAAATTTTTTCAAAGAAATTAAAATTAATTTTATTATAATAAAATTGATTTTTTAATTCT
>CAZAOR010000204.1:0-5873 GCA_964486805.1 uncultured Sediminibacterium sp.
TTGCCTATCCCAACAAACCCCTGCACGGAGTGATTGACCAGGTCAGCGAGGTGCTGGATCCGACCAATAAAACATTGCGGGTTAGGATAAAGCTGCCCAATCCGGACCTGATGCTGCGCCCGGAAATGTATGCGAAAGTGATAGTAACCAACAAGGAAAACCGGCAGTCCCTTTATGTTCCCAACAAATCCATTGTAAGCCTCAATGGTAAAAACTACGTCATCGTTTTTCATTCCAATACCGATATGAAAATCGTGGAAGTGAATGTTTTAAAATCCAAGGACAATAAAACCTATGTGACGGGTAATATACAGCCTGGCGATAAGATCATTACCAAAAATGAATTGCTCATATTCCAGCAATTGCTGAATGAAACGGAATAGGATTTCGGTCAGACGCACAGACAAGTATTTATAATTATCACGCAAGCGCAACATGATAAAATTCATCAAATCCATCATACACTTTTCCCTGCGGCACCGGTATTTCGTATTTTTCATGACTGCCGTACTGGGGACTATTGGTTTTATCAGTTACCAGAATACCCCTATTGAAACCTTTCCGGATGTTACCAATACGCAGATCATTATCATTACACAATGGCCTGGACGCAGTGCAGAAGAAGTAGAGAAATTTGTTACCATCCCCCTGGAAACAGCGCTCAATTCCGTGCAACGGAAATCAAACCTGCGCACCACTTCTTCCTTCGGTCTTTCCTATATCCGCCTGATCTTCGATGATGATGTTACGGATGAATTTGCCCGGCAGCAGGTTTTGAGCCGCATTGGCAATGTAGACCTGCCGGATGGAATAAAACCCGAAGTAGAACCCCCCTACGGGCCTACCGGTGAGATTTACCGCTATACCCTGAAAAGCCCCACCCGTTCCATTCGCGACCTCAATACGATACAGGACTGGGTGCTCGACAAAGAATTTAAGCGGGTACCCGGAGTAGCCGACGTTAACAGCTTTGGCGGAGAAGAAAAGAGTTTTGAAATCAGCGTTAATCCGAATGATCTTACCAAATACGGACTCACTTCCCTGGATGTGTACAATGCAGTTGCCAAAAGCAATGTAAACGTAGGCGGTGATGTGATAGAAAGAAACGGACAAGCCTATGTTGTTCGCGGAATCGGATTACTGAATAATATCGGTGAGATTGAAAACATCATTGTAACCAAGATCAATTCTGTACCGATCCTGGTGAAAAATCTGGCCCAGGTAGTAGAAGCCGGTAAACCCAGGCTGGGACAGGTATCAAAAGATACCGTCAGTGATGTGATCGAAGGCATTATTGTCATGGTGAAAGGTGCCAATCCGACCGAGGTACTGAACCGCATCCATGAAAAAGTAAAAGACCTCAATGACAATATTTTACCGAGCGATGTAAAAATTGTTCCCTTTTATGACCGGACCACGTTGATGGATTATGCAACGCATACCGTGATCCATAACCTCATCGAAGGTATTGTATTGGTTACCTGCATCGTACTGCTCTTCATGGCGGACTGGCGAACTACCCTGACAGTAAGTATCATTATTCCGCTGGCACTGCTTTTTGCATTCATGTGCATGCGCATGATGCATATGACCGCCAACCTGCTTTCCATGGGTGCCGTTGACTTTGGAATCATCATTGACGGCGCCGTGGTGATGGTAGAAGGGCTGTTTGTTGCACTGGATCACCGTGCCAAAGAAGTTGGCATGCCCAAGTTCAACAAACTCGCTAAACTGGGCCTGTTCAAACAAGTAGGTACCGAAATGGGGAAAGCTATTTTCTTCTCCAAGATCATCATCCTCACTTGTCTGATCCCCATCTTCTCCTTCCAGAAAGTAGAGGGTAAAATGTTTTCTCCCCTCGCTTATACGCTCGGATTTGCGCTGCTGGGCGCCCTGATTTATACGTTGACCCTGGTGCCTGCACTGTCAAGTATCCTGCTCAGGAAGAACGTCCGGGAAAAGCATAACCCTATCGTGAACTTCTTTGAAAAAGGAGTCAAACTAATCTTTTCAAAAACATACAAGGTTCCCAAAACAAGTCTCCTGATTGCCATCATCATCATGGCTGTCACCTTCTTTTCCGCTAAATTCCTGGGCAGTGAATTCCTGCCGGAACTGGATGAAGGCGCTTTATGGGTAAAAGCACAGTTACCGATGAGCGCCTCACTGAGTCAGTCGAAACTGATCTCTGATAAAATGACAGCGATTATCCGGCGCTATCCGGAAGTACGCCATACCCTGGCACAAATCGGGCGTACCAACGACGGTACTGATCCCAAAGGATTCTTCAATGTTGAAATCGCAGTTGATCTCTACCCCAAAGAAAGCTGGAAAGAAGGCATTACCACGGAAAATCTGATCGACAGTATGGATGCCCAACTCAGCAAGATACCGGGCCTCCTGCTGAACTACTCGCAACCGATCAGGGACAATGTGGAAGAAGCCGTTGCAGGTGTGCCTGCTTCACTGGCGGTAAAAATATCCGGAACCGATTTCCAGAAACTAGACTCACTGGCCAACCAGGTCCGGGATGTATTGGCGAAAGTGCCGGGCGTTGAAGACCTGGGCGTATTGCGGAACCTTGGGCAACCAGAATTCCGGATCGAACTGAATCAGGAGAAAATGGCGCTCTACGGAGTACAAACCGCAGATGCCAATGCAGTGATCGAAATGGCTTTGGGAGGTAAAGCCGCTACCCAGTTATACGAAGGAGAACGAAAATTCGATATCCGGATCCGCTACCAGCGCGATTATCGTGATACGCAGGAAGAAATTGAACGCCTGATGGTCCCCACCCAGGATGGCAGCCGTATCCCCATTAAAGAAATAGCAACCATTCGAACCCTGACAGGACCGGCTTTCATCTACCGGGATAATAACAGCCGGTATATCCCTGTGAAATTCTCCGTTCGCGGCAGAGACCTGGGCAGCACCATCGCTGAAGCACAAGCCAAAGTGAACCAGGTTGTGGAATTACCTAAAAATTATCGCATGACCTGGAACGGTGAGTTTGAAAACCAGCAACGCGCCTCCAAAACGCTGGCGAATGTTGTACCGGTTTGTCTACTGGGTATCTTTCTCATCCTGTTCATCACTTTCGGAAATGTGAAGGACGCCCTGCTCACCATTTTAAATGTACCCTTTGCCCTGATCGGGGGTATCCTGGCATTGCATATCACTGGTATCAACTTCAGCATCAGCGCCGGTATCGGTTTTATCGCCCTGTTTGGTGTCTGTATCCAGAATGGGGTGATCCTGATCAGCGTTTTCCGAAAAAACCTGGAAAACAAAATGGGATTGCATGAAGCCATACTGGAAGGTGTGATTTCCAGGGTTCGCCCTGTGGTAATGACGGCCCTGATGGCAGCCATTGGTTTACTGCCCGCAGCAATCAGTACCGGCATCGGTAGCGAAACGCAGAAACCTTTGGCTATCGTTGTTATTGGCGGGCTGATTACTTCGACCATCCTGACCCTGCTGATCCTGCCCATCATTTACAGACTGACCTACCAGTTTATTCATAAAAGAGAGAATATGCGGCTGTTGAAGAAAGTGGGGGCTGCCGGATAAATATTTAGGCAAAACTAAATATATTTTAGACTTGCCTAATTTTAACTGCTATGCGTAAACTGCTTACCTGCCTGTTCAGTATTTCTGCCTGCCTGGGTGCTCAAGCCCAGGCAGATACGGCAGAAGAACACCTGCACCCGACTTATTCCCTGCATGGACAGGCAACGACGATCAGTCAATACCACCCGGATTTCAAATCCCCCTATTCGGGGATGAACAGCCTGCTCAGTTCCGAACCGGTTCGGGCCTCCATTTCTGCAACGCTCTTCCTGAACTATCATCCGGCACGCAATACCTACCTGGTTTTTAACCCGGAAATTGCTGGCGGTAAGGGATTGAGCAAAACCCTGGGTATCGCAGGATTTCCGAACGGCGAAGTATATCGCGTAGGCGACCCCAAACCAAAACCATTTATCGCCCGTCTTTATATTGAACAAAGATTCCCCTTCAGCAGTAGCATGATAAAAGTGCCGGATGATGAAAACCAGGTGGCAGAAAAAACACATGCAGAATACCTGTCTATCCTTGCCGGGAAATTCTCACTGACAGATTTCTTCGATAATTCTGAAGTGAGCCATGACCCACGCACCCAGTTCATGAACTGGAGCCTGATGGGCAGCGGAGCCTGGGATTATCCTGCCAATACCCGCGGCTATACCATGGGCGCAGTATTGCAGGCTTATTACCATGATATGGCGCTCCGCACCGCTTTGATTGCCGTTCCCATAGAAGCGAACGGGCAGGAACTGCAGTTCCGTTATGGAAAAGCAATGGGCGCTGTGATCGAGTGGGAAAAAACACACCTGCTCCAAAAAAACGACCGGCATTTTACAACCGTACATGCCGGCCTATTTTTCAACCAAGCCAATATGGGCAATTACGATCAATCGATTGCCAGCGCCGGGGCCAACGCCCCGGACATCACAGATTCCCGCCGGTACGGCAGAACCAAATGGGGCTGGTATGCCAGCCTGGATCATCATGCCGGCGATTTTCACTGGTTTGCCAAAACAAGCTGGAATGACGGACAGAATGAAACATGGGCATTTACTGAAATAGACCGGAGCATTGCAGCCGGTTGGAGCCTGGACGGACGTGCCTGGAGAAGAGCAGATGACCACCTGGGCCTGGCTTTTGTTCGCAATGGTATCTCCACCCCCCATCGCCGGTACCTTGCAAAAGGCGGTTATGGATTCCTGATCGGTGACGGTACACTGGATTATGGCGGAGAAACCATCCTGGAAACTTATTATTCCCTGCAGGTAATGAAATGGTGCGCGATCAGCCCGGATATACAATACGTTTGTCATCCGGCTTATAATCGCGACAGAGGCCCGGTCATTATTTTTTCCCTGCGTTTACACGCTAACTGGTAAAGTACGAAGGACGAAATTGGAAGGACTAAGGAAAAAGTTGGAAGTACGAAAAACGAAGTGGGAAGTGTGAAGGACAAAGTTGACGTATAAGTGGGCCTGTTTATGCAGTGTCGGGAATACGGAATGAAGCACGAACCCACCCCACACCCACTGGAGGATGGCAATCAATGCATCAATCCCTCTCACACGGCAAATGAACTGCCGCAACCGCAGGTTTTGCTGGCATTGGGATTCTGAAAAGTAAATCCCCGGCTGTTCAGCCCCCCCTGCCAGTCTATTTCCATGCCATACAGGTATAAACCATGTCCCGGATTCATGATACAGGGGACTCCCTCAATTTCAAAATGATTGTCATCAGCCTGTGCCGCATCAAAACCCAATACATAAGTCATACCGCTGCAACCGCCTCCCTTCACGCCGACACGCAGAAACTGGGTGGTATCAAAACCATCTGCCGCCATGAGGCGCTTGATTTCAGTAATGGCGCCCGGTGTCATTTTAACCGGTGCTTCAGTCAGGGTCGTTTCCATACCTTAGATTTCTACTGCAAAGGTACAAAACAGTTCCATGTGCAGCAGGGCGCCTGCTTACGAGAGGGGGAATTTCGGTGATCGGCGCCTGCCAGGAAAAAACTAATGTCTGTTAACCATGCCCTATTTTTGTAGCCATGATGAACAATGAATTGCTGATCCTGCTGGCAGTGATTGCAGTAGCGGCTGTTGGTTACTTTCTTTTTTTCCGGGAGCAGCCCAGAAAACAAGTCACCGGCAGTGGCAGGAATGAATCCCTCCCTCTCCGATTACAGGCCTATGAACGCTTGATATTGCTGGTGAATCGCATCGCCCTTCCCTCCCTCCTGCAAAGAATCCCATATGAAGGTTGTACTGCCCTGGATTACCAGGCGCTGCTGGCCAGGAATATCCGGGA
>CAZAOR010000205.1:0-3345 GCA_964486805.1 uncultured Sediminibacterium sp.
CGGACGGTCCCAGTTTTCCGTACTGAAGGCATAGAGGGTCAGGTAGCCGATCCCCAATTCTGCGCATCCTTCCACAATATTCCTGACACTCTCCACCCCATGAAAATGACCATATAGGCGTTCTTGTCCTTTTTCTTCCGCCCAACGGCCATTTCCATCCATAATGATGGCAATATGATGTGGCAAGCGTCCCTTATCAATCTGGTCTTGCAGACCTTCGTCCATGCTTGATAATTTACTGCAAATCTAACAAAATCGGGCTGTATCCCCCGTAGTTCCGGTAAAATGAACCCTGAAGAGCCTACTTTAAAGTCGTTTTAGGGCAGCGATAGGACTCCAGGTTAAAGGAAAGACCCAGTTTCAGGGTGGCAAATGCATCTTTCTGCCTGCTATTTCCCCGCTGTACCCCCTTGGTTCCGATGGATGAACCGGTTTCATAACTCCGGTCCTGGAGAAGGAATGCAGGAGAAGGGGATCCATCCGGCAAGGGGGGGAAAGCATCCGGCGCATAAACCCCGCTTACATCATCCAGGTAATCCGTACTGGTGAAACGGTAACAGAGTTCGGCAAAGACGTTCGTTTGTGCGTTCAGCGCATATTTCACACCAATGGTAAAAGGAATACTCATCGCCACCGGGCTATAGGGGTGGAGGTTGGGATAAAGCGCACTTCCCTGGCCCTCGGTGCCAAGGGGTCGCAGGTAATATTTCTGGCCATACAGGTAAGCATAGGGATCAAACGAAAAGACCCCGACACCCAAACCTACATAGGGGGTAAAATTATATCCCTCAAAGCCGGGATGGAACTCAAAAAAATTGAAATCACCGGAAATACCCAGCTCCCATACATTGGTATTAAAACTGAGGTTTCTTGTTTTCTGTGCGGGGTTACTGCTGTATTTATCGGCATAACCGAGCATGGTATATTCGCCCGATATCCGGATGCCTACATAATTCGTAATCTGTTTCCTGAAAAATACGCCCGCAGCCATCTTGGGCCGGTTTATTGCGGAATTGGGGTTCAGGTCGCCAAAATAATGCCCTGCCCCGATTCCAATACCTACTTCCCCCTGGTGCACATAGGGCTCCATCATCTGCCCATAGCCGGCTTCCCCGATCAGTAAGACCAGCGCCAGAATGATGGTGTTGCGGTACTTGCTATATAGGGAAGAAAACAACATATTGTAAAATAGCATCAAAAAATGATAGCATAAAAGTTAATTTCTTTTATCCAGGCCCCAGGTGAGTTTACTCCGGAGGGTGGACAGAAAGCTGTTTTCACTCAACCTGATCAGGTTCACACAGAACTTTTCCTTTTTTACTGCCAACTGGATGTTTTTGTCTACAATCTCGCGGCGGGCATCCAGGGCACAGATCACCTGGTCGGCCCTGCTCTCTACTTCAAAAGAAATAATATTGGTATCGGGTACAACGATCGGGCGCACATTGAGGTTGTGCGGCGCTACCGGTGTGATAACAAAACTGGAGGACTCAGGGAACAGAATCGGGCCATTGCAGCTCATATTATAACCGGTGGAACCCGTGGGGGTGGATACGATCAGGCCATCTGCCCAGTAGGTATTCAGGAATTCACCGTTCAGGTAAGTATGTATTTTCACCATGGGCGAAATATCCCGTTTGTGAATAGCAAACTCATTGAGAGCGAAAGGTGCATCGCCGAACAGGGATTCATTGGCATCCAGGTGTATCAGGGTTCTTTTATCCAAGAGGTAGGTCCTGTTCACCAAGGCATCTACAGCTAATGTGAGCTCCTCTTTACTGATACCCGCTAAAAAACCAAGTCTTCCGAAATTGATGCCCAGTATGGGTATCTGCTTATCCCGCACCAGCGTAATTGTATCCAGCAGGGTGCCGTCGCCTCCCAGACTGATTAAACAGTCCATTTGTTCTGTCAGGTCTTCCGGACCGCTGAACGCGGTGATTTTGCTGCGCAGGTGTTCGGGGAAAGAGAACTGGTGCAGCAGGGACTCAAAAAGACGGATTTGTATATCGTACCGGGTCAGTTCTTCCAGCAGGATCAGCAAAGGGTTTTCCTGTTCAAAATCTAGACCTCGGCTATAAATAGCTACTTCCATGTCGGTTGCATTGAGGGAGGGGTTGCGGCAGGATTGGATGGCGGCCGATCCTAAAAATCATTCCTCGTTTGTAAATATAAGCCATCCCGGCCCAGTTGATTAAAGCTGTATTCAATTTTAAACACAAAATCATAAATCGAAACAATGTCCATTCCGATGCCCCAGGTACGCAGGAGCGTATTGTTGAGGGTATTGCTGCTTTGGGGATCCGGATTATAAGCATATCCCAGATTCCCGTAAGCTTTCAGGAAAATCCGGATGGGGATCTTGTCATGTGTTTTGCTGGGGAATGGATTCTTCAAAATAAATGAAAGAACCTGCCGGTGTATGGCGGATTTCAAAATGCCCCCGGCCATCCCGTCCACTACATTGTATTCCAGGCCCTGCATACCCAGGTTCCCGTATCCTAACAGTTTTTGGTTTACAAAATAGTTCTGAAAAGGCGCTTTCAGGGTACCCAGCCCTTCCAGGTGCAAAAAACTGTGCCGGCCCAGCGGTTGGGTATACACGGCACGGCCATATACTTGCCAATACCCGTTTTCCTGTACCAACCCTTTTCGGTACAGGCTTGTTTCCAGCATGAATCCCCGGGTTGGATAAGAGATCAGGTCTACGTGATAATATTTATATTGATACGTGAAGTCGAAATAGCGCTGACGGGTACTTCCACCCGGCAAATAGGTGGGGTTCAGTTTCAATACCGTATCGGCCACCTGTTCATCGGAATACCCGACCCGGAACAAATGCCGCTGCGCTAAATCCGGGCGATAGGAATAGGCCAGTTCCAGTCGCAAGGTTTTCCGAACTGGTATTTCCTGCTTAAAGAATAGCTGCTGATTATTGCCGGTAGCATAATTCAATTCTTTCTGGTTAGCAGTAATGATACCAATACTAAACCCCTTGGTCAGTTGCTTATTAAAGAAGGGGAGATTATAACGAAGCGTGAACTGGTGAGTATACCCGCTGATGAGCCAGATATCCAGATCATCGTTTCTTCCGGAAAAATTATTTTGCGTGAACTTCAGTCCGTAATTCACGCGATCCAGGCTGCGGTGCTGTTCTACCCACCACTGGTTAAAGTTTCTGTCTACCAGCCTGAAATATGGCATCGGGAAAAAATACCAGCGTTCTTTCAAATCAATCCGGATGGTGATCACATTTCCGGTCCGGGAGGCCTCTTTAGCGGATACATCTACAAAAAGCAGTGTATTCATGAGGTTATCATGCACCTGCAGCAATATGCCTGGCAG
>CAZAOR010000206.1:0-9243 GCA_964486805.1 uncultured Sediminibacterium sp.
AAGCAATGCAAAGGATCTGTTTGAGCGGGCACTTGTTATCAATCCCGCCAATGATTCCAGCACCATCGGGTTAGGCGCCTGTTACCTGTTCGGGAACATATCTGACAATCCAATGAAAGGTATTTTACCTGTCAGGGAAATTGCAGAAAAGCACCCGGATAACCTGTATGCCCAGCTAATCCTGGGATTAGGCGGTAAAAAAAGCGGTCAGTTTGATAAGGCCATCGAACGTTTCCAGATCATACTGGCACACGAACCGGCTAACCTGGAAGCCATGTTCAACCTGGCTGAATGTTACGAACTGAAAGGAGATAAACCTGATGCGGTGAAATGGTATAAAACCCTGAGAAAAACAGTGCATATACCACAGGCAGAAGCAGAGATCGACAAACGCATCAAGGAATTGGAAAAATAAATTATTCATACATCAAAAATTACTAAGCGTATGCCTTGTGGTAAGAAGAGAAAGCGTCATAAGATCGCGACGCACAAGCGGAAAAAAAGACTGAGAAAAAACCGACATAAAAAGAAGAATAAATAGTTTTTTCTGACATCATCCTCATACGGCCGCAGCAGTAAAACTGTGGCCGTATGTAACAGTATACTGGATTTCGCCACTGCCTTCTGTTGAGCTGCAACTTTTCCTTTCCTTCCTTATCCGGTGGCGGGTTTTACGGATATACCTGTTTCGCTTTGCCGCGCATATCGGCCAGGTATTTTTATTAAAAGTTGCTAGTTTGTGAACAAAGAATTGATTATTAACGCAGGCACTTCGGGTGTGGACATTGCCTTCCTGGAAGACAAGAAACTCGTGGAACTGCATAACGAAAAACAGGACGCCAGCTTCGCAGTAGGCGATCTCTACCTGGGCAAGGTGAAGAAACTCATTCCCGGCCTCAATGCCGCTTTTGTGGATGTGGGTTTTGAAAAAGATGCCTTCCTGCATTATACCGACCTGAGCCCCTATGTTCGTTCGATCCTGAAGTTTACCCAGCAGGCCATGAATGACAAAGAGCCTAATGGGTTTGATTTCGCCAAATTCCAGTCGGAACCGGAAATTGTGAAAACCGGCAAGATCAGCGAGGTATTGAATGGCAAACCCCATGTACTGGTGCAGATTCTGAAAGAGCCCATCGCCGCCAAAGGCCCCCGCCTGAGTTGCGAGCTTTCCCTGCCGGGCCGTTTTGTGGTACTTACCCCCTTCAATGAAATCGTTGCCGTATCCAAAAAAATACACTCATCCGAAGAAAGGAAACGGCTGCACAAGATTGTGGAAGCAATCCGGCCAAAGAACTTCGGTGTGATCGTGCGTACGGCCGCTGAAGGCAAAACAACCGCTGAACTGCACCAGGATTTACTGGCTCTGGCAGAAACATGGAAAACGATCAAGCAGAACCTGCGAGGTGCAGTTGCCCCTGCAAAAATTCTGAGCGAAGAAAACAAAACCACCAGTATCCTGCGCGACTTGCTGACGGCCGATTTCAACAAGGTGGTCGTGAATGATAAAAACCTGTTTGCTGACATACAAAGCTATATTCAGCGGATTGCTCCGGATAAAACCGATATCGTCAGTTATTACCAGAACGGCCTGCCGATATTTGACCATTTCGGCGTAACCAAACAGGTGAAATCTTCCTTTGGAAAAACTGTCAACCTGCCCAGTGGCGCTTATCTCATCATCGAACACACAGAGGCTTTACACGTGATTGATGTGAACAGCGGCTATAAAAGTGTCAGCAACAGCCAGGAAGAGAATGCCCTGCAAACCAACCTGGAAGCTGCCGAAGAAATTGCCCGGCAACTGCGGCTCCGCGATATCGGCGGCATTATCGTGGTCGATTTCATTGATATGAAACTGCCCGATAATAAGAAGAGAGTGCAGGAAGCCATGGAGCATTTCATGAAAACCGACCGCGCCAAGCATTCGGTACTGCCTGTTTCCAAATTCGGGCTTTTACAGATCACCCGCCAGCGTATGCGACCGGAAGTGAATATCAATACCGCTGAAGTATGTCCTACCTGCAATGGTACCGGTAAAATCAGTTCCACCCTGCTGTTGGAAGATGAAATTGAAAAACGCCTGCATTACCTGATTACCCATGCACATAAAAACCTGACCCTCGCTGTGCATCCTATCGTATATGCTTATCTTACCAAGGGTCTGTTCAGTTCCATCCTAAAAAAATGGCGGCGTAAATACAATACCCGGATTACCGCGAAAGCAAATACGGCCTACCACCTCACCGAGTTCCGCTTCTTCAATGAACATGAAGAAGAAATAAAATTCTGAACAAGCCAGAAGCGTATCCGCAATTGCTACAAAATTTTCTTGCAACCCGGCTGATACCAGCCGGTTTTTTTATCACTGCTGCCTGCCCGGGAGTTCCGGGTCCCAATCATGCAGACAGTTGAACAAAGCTGCCTGTCCTTTATCCATTAACCCGTCAACCGGGAATTACATATAAAAAATTATTAATTTAAAGCATTGGATAAATTTGCCCGGATCGCCTGTTTTTTTGGTACGAAAAATCAGCGGACCCGGCCCGGTGCCCGGCAGCGCCCCAGGTATGAGGGTGGAGGCGATTAAAAAATTTAGTCGAAATAAATATTGATTATCATATAATTATGATGAATTTCTGCAAAACGTAGTTTTTTCTACCCGGAAATATGAGAAAAAATATTTCTTTTTTGCAGTCCAAGAATTTATGCACCGGGGGTAAAAAATAGTTGGAGAATACACCCCCATACCGTACTTTAGTGGAAGAATTTAATGGGTTAGTAAGTAAACAGGGTCAACAGCAATGTTGGCCCTTTTACATGCCCGGAGGTTTTCTTTTTGTCAGTTCTGACAGCATAAGAACGAATTTTCCGCCCTTTTAGTATGCTTGTTTCCTTGGACTGTATTTCAGCTATTACCGCACCGTATCTTTAACGCATGGCGAAAATCAAAACGGCATTCTTTTGTACGAACTGCGGATATGAAAGTACCAAGTGGCTGGGAAAATGTCCTTCCTGCCGGCAATGGAATACTTTCACCGAAGAAGTATTAGATGCCGGAGTTGCTAAAAAAGAAAACTGGGATACCTATCAGCCGGAGAAAAAAAACCGGAAGACCATTCCGCTGCAGGATGTAAACAGCAGCGATGAAATCCGGTGGCAAACAGCCGATCCTGAACTGAACCGGGTATTGGGCGGGGGTATTGTTCCCGGCAGCCTGGTATTGGTAGCGGGTGAACCGGGTATCGGCAAGAGTACTTTATTTCTTCAAAACGGGTTATTGGCTGCAGATCTGCGGGTACTTTATATCAGCGGGGAAGAAAGTGAACAGCAAATCAAAATGCGGGCGGATCGCCTGAGACTGAAGAGCAGCCAGTTTTATTTATTGACGGAGACTTCTCTTCCTGTCATTTTCCGGGAAATACGACAATTACAACCACAGTTAGTGATCGTTGATTCCATACAGACCATGGAATCCGACCTGATCGATGCACCTGCCGGAAGTGTTTCCCAGATCCGCGAGTCGGCTGCTGCATTCCAGCGTTTTGCCAAAGAAACCGGCACACCGGTTTTCCTTATCGGCCACATCACGAAAGACGGCAATATCGCAGGCCCCAAGATCCTGGAGCACATGGTGGATACCGTATTGCAGTTTGAAGGCGACCGGCACTATACCTATCGCCTGCTGCGAACCCTGAAAAATCGTTTTGGCAGCACTTCCGAACTCGGGATCTATGAAATGGGCGGGGAAGGGATGCGGGCCGTTTTGAACCCCTCGGAGATACTGATCGCACAAAGAGAAGAACAACTCAGCGGCAGTGCCATCGCTGCTACCATGGAAGGCATGCGGCCATTATTATTGGAAGTGCAGGCGCTCGTAACGCCGAGTATGTATGGTACACCGCAACGAACCGTGAGCGGCTTCGATCTGCGCAGGTTGCAATTGCTGCTTGCAGTGCTTGAAAAAAGAGGGGGGTTCCAGATGGGTATGAAAGATGTATTTGTCAATATCGCGGGCGGCATCAAAGCCGAAGACCCTTCCATGGACCTTGCTGTGATCTGCGCGCTGCTCTCTTCTTATGAAGACATCCCGATACCCCCGCATTACTGCTTCGCAGGCGAAGTGGGACTCAGCGGAGAGATCCGTGCCGTTAGCCGGATGGATCAGCGTATTGCGGAAGCAGAGAAACTGGGTTTTGACACCATCATTGTTTCCCGTTACCACGAGAAAGCGCTTACGCGGAAATCCAAAGGCATCAAGGTGCTGGCCCTGGGCCGGGTGGATGAAGTGTACCGGCATATTTTTCCGTAACCAGTCAATTTTATTAAACACAACAGCCCGGCATTTTTCGACAGTTCTTTCTGCCATCGATAATTCCCGGCTCATTTTGTAGCCTTCCGTGTTTGTTGATATCATTTATTCAATACCTCCAGGAAATCCGGGCTTTAACGCCTGAATTGACAGCCAGTCTCTTAAAAGTCCTGCATACGAGATACTTACGCAAAGGACAGGTATGGCTGCAAGAGGGAAGTGCTTGTGATAAACTAGGTTTTGTTGAGACAGGGCTTGCTTAAAATCTATTGCGAATACAGTTCCAGGGAATCTATACTTTATTTTTCTCCGGAAAGGAACATTGCCATCAATGCACAAAGTTTCCTGGAAAGAGAAGCATCCAGATACTGCATACGTGCTGTTGTGCCCGGTACAATTCACTATTTGACCAGGGCAGATCTGCTGGCACATCTTGAAAAATATGCTGAACTCAATTACCATCTAAGCTATATCGGACAATTATACGGATCGCAGCAAGAGAAGCATACAGACCTGCTGATGCTTCCGTCAAGAGAAAGAGTGGGGAAAGTATTCCAGTTATTTCCCCGGATGCGGGATGAAAAAAGATTGACGGACAAATTGTTAGCCGGATTTATCGGTCTCAGCCCAGCTTCCGTCTGTTATTTCAGAAAGAGCGCAAAATAAAATCCTGGTTGCGGGGAGAGTGAATGAGAGAGACTTTTCAGGCGGGGGGCGAAACTACCGCCGGTTTAAGTTAGTTTAAAGCCAATCAGAAAGGCCAATTTTAATGACCTTTCTGGTTGGTGAGATGTTTTATTTTACTATGATTTTTGTAGAGGCAGTTTTTCCATCCCTATACATTTTAAGCAAATAAATACCAGCCTGGACATCAGCTATATTCAAGCGGTAGTGCATAGTTTTCCGCTCTTCATATTTCCAGCTTTTAATGAGTTGTCCTGTATTGAAATTGTACAGGTCCATCTGTGTGGTATTATCAGAATTCTGTTTAGGTAAATTTTGTTGATTGTCAGTGGCTGTTGAACCGGAAAGAGTTTCTAATTCTGTAATAGTGACATTCATAGTCCCGCTTGTCGGATTTGGGGAGGCAGCCATCATAAATCCATAACTACCTTGCGCTACTACCTGGAAGTTATAATAGTTGGGAATTGTCCCACATGGGCCAGTACCATTTAAATGCACTGTTGCGTTGTTACTCGTATATGAGACATTTGGGGCAACCATATATAAATTAAAATAATTGCTTCCGCTATAATATGTGCTGTATGTCCCGGTTACACCCCAACTAGGTGAGGTAAGTGTTGGATAAGTGGTTTGAACACTAAAGAGCACTGATTCGTTTTTTGGAAGGAAAACTGAGCCTCCCCCGTAGGTTAAAGGCACCTGGTTTTCAACCACGGAATTGGATGTTACATTATAATAACCATCTACCGTATTGCCCACCACTATATTGGATGAAGTGATAGGCGCAGTTGTACCACATCCATTATCAACAGTGCCAATCAAATTTATAAGCCCGTCGGTCGATTTAGAAAGAGTAGTCGTATTTGCAGATGGTGAGTTAATGGTTACTATTCCAGAAGGTGACGCAATCCAGTTGACTGAAGCTGAGGCGGGTCTATTTAAAACACTATAGCTGTTTGATGTGCTGCAGAATAACTGATCGCCTGAAATACTCATACTTGCAGGGCATAGTTGTGAGCATCTGTAAGTGGAATCCTGCTGCTGAAAATACCAATTGCTGATATCTGTTGTAAAGTCTATGTGGGATAAGTTGGAAGTCGATGCATAATAGTCAGAAACACTCGATGGTAGCAGGCATGGAATATTTGAACAAATATTGCTTCGTAGGTTCTGAACGGGATTAGCCGCTACCAAAGCACTTACAGTAGGAACAAAACAAAATTTTTGGAGTTGCAGCAAACTTATCCAGTCACCAAGGTTTTTTCGAAGATTTGTCTGGATCGCATCAATACTTACCCCTGAACTTTCTAAATTGAAGTTTGCACCAGGCGCATTGTCAATTGGCAGCATATCAGCTGTGCTACTTATATGACACTTCGTTAAATAACTATTAATGTTGATTAACCCTAACAACTTGCGTCTTACAATCATATCGCCTTTAAAAATTAATGAGGTTCCTGATGAGGGCACCGACCAGGCGCCCCAATCTGCAACAATAGTCGTACTGGGCGAATAAATTGAAAGCGGATATTGGGTGATCAGCGAAAACCGATTTATTGGTATTGTCCCAAGTGTAAATAAATTATTTATATTTCCAATTCCACCAAGTGTAGCAACCAATGATCTCCAAATACCTCCAAAGTATGTAAAGGTAAAACTGCCAGTTAACTCAAGTAATTTACTATTATCCGGACATTGTAATGAGCCATTGCAGGAACCATCACTTAATACAATATTCCTGCAATTTTGTGGCCATCCCATAGAATTCAATGAATTATAAAATGCTGTATGTGCGGCACTATCTCTAATCAAAGAATAATCCCCATAATAAGATTTATTAAGGTTATATCTCTGAAGGAGCATTTCCTGAGCTGCAGGAGAATTAAAGATAGTTAGACCATCTTTTGCTTCCGGGGCTAAATCTCGCCATGTAAGTGTTATGTAGGGAAAACTAGAAGTAGTATTCATCACTTGCCAAGGAGCGATCAATTGAACCATGGCCTGATATGCAGGAGGAACATTCGCACCCCAATATGGGCAATCGTGACTAATAAATAAGCGGGTTTGATGTGATATTTCATTTAGCTCCATATCCCGCAATGCATAGCGGGCAACCAACCCACCCATGCTTAACCCTATTATCACATTTGGTTCACTACTCGTTTTATTCGCATTTACCCAATTGATGAGTGTTTCCAGCAGATAAGCATTTCTTTCAATATAATCAGTTCCATTATGCCAATGCAGATAAATTATATCGTAAGAATAGGCATTATCCATTCCTGAAGTGCCATTAAAGGGAATTGTGGTGTAAGGATTTGAGTTTAAATCCAAATTCATATTATTGTCTACAAAACTGACATAGGTCGCTCCAGTATACTTATCCGTAGCATCAACATCAAATCCCGATACAATGATCAATGGTTTTTTAATAGTATGAGTTGTATTGTTTACTGAGTAATCTATCGTATAATCCCCTTCCGCTTTTACCCCAAGATAGGCATTGTCAGCAGTTATGGTTACAGGGCTATAAGTTGATGTACCGTATATAAAGGGTTCTTTTCTAAAAGGTGGCCCATACCAAATATGCGTTGAGTCGCCTGAAGGCGCACTAAAATGATATACATAGCTATTATTAGTGTCTGTAACACCTAGTTTTGTATGACTGTAACAAACAGTATTATCAGTATATGTTATGATGAATGTAACGGGATATATTCCAGGGCTTGTGTAATTAACAGAAAACGGTGTGTTAAAGTAGATTGTTTGATAAGTTCCCGAACTGTCAGGATCAATTTGAATAGAACTAATTGTTTTTCCAGTATTACCGAAAAACAATTCCGGACGAATAATGAATTCTGTACTACCTGTCGGTAATAGTTGTGCCAATGGGGCTATCGCGAATACAGATCTTTGCAAATAAGGACTTTGACTTCTCCCCGGCACATCGTAAATCTGGTCATTGCTAACACTTAAAAGGTTATTACTTACAGCATTGTCATCCAAATAATTGTAATTATAATAAAGACAGGCAAATGTTAATGGCTGGTTATATGCAGAATACTCGCCAAGGATGGTATTTACGCTATCAAGTCCAATCATGGAAATGTTAGAGCTAATTTGTTCAGAGAGTAAACTGCCATAGAGTGTCCGAAAATCAGGCAATGTTACCCAATTACTATCGTGAAGGCTTGCGCCCGTAAAGTTGTCAAGCCTGGAGAGTTCAATTCCGAAATCCCATAGCAATCCTGTAGGTATTTGAGATTTATCAACATTATCAAATGCATAATCCATCTTACCATAAAATGTAGTTGTGTCATAAGACTGCCCAATAGCAGTAATGAAAAGAAGGATCAATAGATTTGTTAAAAGCGGCTTTTTCATAAGAATTAGATTTGGATTAAATTGAGTAAATAATAATCTCGTTACTATACCAAGATTTAGATATAGTTACATCTTATGAGCAGAAAAGGAATAGAAGGGTAAGAAAAATTAGTAACTCATAGGCAGTAGTGTTTAATTTTTGATTGTATTAAATGAATAGTTTCTTTGAGCGCATCTTAGAAATAGTATAAATCAAATCTGCCATCTGAAATTATTATGTCTGAACAACTGTCAACTCTGGTTTTACAATTAAAGGTTCCCGAAATAATACGATTGACAGGATCAGCCCTGGAAATGGTTAAAGTGCCAGTTTTCACTAATACCTGAACAAACTGGGCATAGGAGCTGCATGTTGAATCAATTGCAAAATGTGCATTCCCTGAAGTTGTATCCGAAAGATCAAATGGCCTATTTAACTGGGTTGCAGGCGTTAGCGCGAACTGTAGCAAGACAAATACGTTCCCATATTTAGAAATAGCATCTACAAATATTGAATCGTTCCTTATCTGCCCGTTAATTGAAGTGGTAGGGGTATTTGTAGTGACTACATTATGTCCATTTAATCTGAATGCATATACATTAGCACCCTTTTGTGTAGCATTGGGCAGGCCATAAGGATTGTCCGGAGGTTGAATTGTATGCTTAAAACAGCTCCACCACGTTGGGCAGAGTAAACAAAACAGGAATGCGACATATTTATGTGCGGTTACTTTCATACATAATGAACAGAAGAGAAACTAATGAAATGGGTGTGTTGGGGGGAGGCACACCATTCAGTTAAACTCACTCAATTTCAAGTGAATTATGGCGTAAGGATTTTTACAAACTAAATGTATAACATTTTTATTTGTTGAAATCATCGTCTA
>CAZAOR010000207.1:0-2893 GCA_964486805.1 uncultured Sediminibacterium sp.
TCAAAACTATTCCAGGAAGGTCCTATGGCTTATCCTGATCGTTTCCTGCATTAAAATACTAACCGCTTCGCTTATCGAACTCGGTAATGACGAAGTATATTACTGGACTTACGCTTTACAACCCGACTGGAATCATTTTGATCATCCCCCCATGGTAGGCTGGCTGATCCGTTTAACCACTTTTAACCTGCATTGGGTATCGGCATTATCATTGCGTTTGGGTAGTATTATCGGCAGTGCACTGGCTACCTGGTGGATCTTCAAAACCGCTCAAATCATTGCTTCCGAAAAAGCAGGCTGGTATGCGGCTTTGATATACCAGTGTTCGATATACACCGGCATTATATCTGGCCTCTTTATCCTTCCAGACTCACCACAAATGCCCTTATGGACCCTGGCATTGTACCTTATGGCTTATTTATATGTGAAGGACAAAGCGAACCAGACGGGATTATGGATATTGCTCGGGTTGGTTATCGGACTTGCAACACTCAGTAAAGTGCATGGGCTTTTTCTTTGGGCGGGTTTTGGATTGTGCCTGCTGATCACCAGGCCAAAATGGTTATTAAATTACCGGATATATCTTGCCGGATTCATTACCGTTATTTGCCTGACCCCCATTGTTTACTGGAATATACAAAATGATTTTATTACCTACCGGTACCATGCTGCAAGGGTAACACATACTCAAATAGAATGGGATATGCTGGGCCGGGAGATACTCGGGGAAGCGCTTTATCAGAACCCGGTGATCTTTTTCTTTTTAGCCATTGTATTGATTGCCTTGTTTCGGCGCAGGCTTCATTTTAAAGTTAAGCAAACTGCAACCTGGCTCTTATGTATGAGCCTGCCTATGATCGCCATATTCTGGGGCGTTTCACTTTTCAATCCTACTTTGCCGCATTGGAGCGGGCCAGGATATATCCCGCTTTTTCTGTTGGGTGCTGTATACCTGGAGAAAAGATCCACCAAAAACCTGCCGGCAGTTGTAGTAGCTTCGGTTGGGTTGGTTCTCCTGGTCCTCATTACCGGCGTAGCGGCTGTGCGGTTCTCACCGGTTAATTTCGGAAGTCATGCCAAAGAAAATTATGGTGAGTATGGTCCCACGCTTGACCTCTCGGGTTGGGAGGACTTCAGCCAGCAGTTTACTCGGTTGATGCAGCATGACCGGGATTCGGGCATCATGAAAAAGAATACGCCCATCCTGATCAACAAATGGTTTCCCGGCGGGCATCTCGAGTTTTACACGGCGCGTGCAAGCGGTTTGCGGATATTGGCGGTGGGGCAACTGGAAGATGTGCACAAATTTGCCTGGCTGAATGAAATAAGGGAGCCCTTACATATAGGTGATGATGCATACGTTATCGTACCTTCTAACCTGCCTGAAAATGTAAGACTTGTTTATGGTAAATTCTTTTCAGCAATAATGCCGCCGGTAGTCTTTTTACAAAGAAGGGGTGGGGGAATAGTTCGTTATTTCTATGTTTACCGGCTGAAGAACTGCCGGGAACTGCCGGCACCCATCCTGGGTCAGGTAAGGAAATAATACCGATATTATTTCCCTTTTCCGGCAGTTACAACCGGATTCTGCGCTTCGATAGTATTCTCTTTTTTGCCGAAAAGCGTTTCAAAATCTTTCCGGTAGGATATACTGACACCCTGTCTGTTCCGGCGACTGAAAATAGCACCGCTTAAATCGAGGCTGGTTTTATTAAAAACGATCAGTCTTAATTTCTTGTCTAAGGATAATACAAACTCAACATTTACATTCGGAAGCCACTGCATGTTACCGTTTTGGATAGCAGAATTTCCAAGGTCAAAATCAATATCACTGCCAACTGTCACGATAATATTATTGTTCGCAAAAGCATAACCGAATTTCAGATCCACCCGGGTACGGTCAAGTTTATTGGTGCTGCTGCCCGCACTGATATTACCATTGGAAATGATATTGGCGCTGCTGTATACACTGGTGCCTACATCGAACCGAAGGCCTTTGTCGCCGGTTAGTTTATATAAGAGGTTCGATACGACTTTATTCACGCTTCGGGTAAGTACTTGCGAAATGGTGTTAACGCCGATGGATGTAACGGAATAGGGGCTGATCCCCGAAGTATTGTTGAATCCGTTAATCGGTTGAAATGAATTGAAAAGTATCAGGAATGCTACCTGGTTAAGAATTTCATTCTGATCCTTTTCCAGCCTGGTAAGGTATTGCTGGAACTCATTGTCCGATTTTACCGGACTTCCCTGCGGGAAATCGATACGGAAGGTTATCGCGGGTTTATTCAGCTTATCCCGCAGTTGTGCAATAACATACACATCACCCCGGTAACCCTGCACCGTCGGGCTGAGGTTGAGGTTGCTGACCAGTTCACTGAGACTTACCCGCTCAGCGATATACTGTGCATCAATATGTATATCTGCCCTGAAAGGATCTCCTGACCATTCAATATAGTTGCCTGATTCCGGCAGTAGTTCAAAGGGTTTCCGCACGAAAGCCTGGAAATTGAAGACATAGCTTCCATGTTCAATATTATAGCGTCCCCGGATGGTCAGGGGATCAATAGTACCCGCATGTATTTTCAATTTCCCATTACCCGTGGCACGGATCACATCGCCCGTAAGCTCATCAAGGATCACATCAATGACCACTTTGTTGTTTGCCGTTACATCCAGGTCAACAGTGAGATTGAAATTGGTTTTTTGTTTACTGTTTACCAGTTCTGTGCCATATTGTTTGAACACAATAAAATCTGCTGTTCCGCTTTCCTTGCTGACAGAATTCGGGATATAGATATGCGAACTGTCGGTAGCAACCGCCTCAATGGTCATGCGTGCATTGGATTCAGGCCCTTTGAGCCGGAGTGTGCTGCTGCCAATAGCGGTTCCG
>CAZAOR010000208.1:0-3254 GCA_964486805.1 uncultured Sediminibacterium sp.
TCGCAGGTATGAAACCATAGAACATGAATCGGGCCCTGTTCTGAATCAGGCTGTAAAACAGGATACCTGTTGCATTTAAGAGGAAGGTTCAATTAAGATTGTATACCAATGACAGGTCATCAGAAATAAACAGGAATGAAGGGGTCTTCAGAGGTCTTCGGAACTGGCACGTTTCAGGAAGTCCCTTTCTTCCTCGGTCAGGAACTGAAAGCCTTGCTGGTTGATTTTATCGAGGATGGCATCCAGTTTCTGCTGTGTGACCCTGGATATTTTTTCATAGGGTTTCCGGTTGGCATCATAGTACAGGGTGTCTTTTGCCTGCTGTTTGCGGTGTTTTTTCTCCGGGCTGAAAAGATCATCAAGCCAGTTTATCAGCTGATGCATCCATGCGCCCCAGTCGTAGCCGCGGCGTAATTGCCGGATAAAGAGGAACCCGATAAGTGCTGCCCCAAGATGGGCCGATACCAGGCCGGCACTATAACCGGTGAGGGACGTGAAATCGATAGCAACAAAAACCAGGGTGAGTATCCATAAGGGGATGCCGCCACTGATCATGGGAAATAAACGATACTCGGGGGCAAGGGTGGTGGTGGCAACGGCAATCGCCATCACCGGTGCACCCGCACCTAACATGGCAGGCACGCTGCTGATATGGGCTTGAATTCCCGGAAAAAGATTATCAGTTACTAAAAACAAAATGCCCCCGATAAAGCCGCCATAGAGGTAAATCGGGATGAGTTTGCTGTTTCCGGTCAGATCCTGCAGAATATATCCAAAACACCAGAGCCAGAGCATGCTGCTGAAAAGATGCCAGAAACCGATATGTATAAACATAAAGGTGAGCAGGGACCAGGGCCGGCTCAGAGCCAGTTCGGAAACAGGCGAGAGTACAACCCAGTCCGTAATCTGACGATAAAAATAATCCAGTGGGATATCCGATAGGTAATAAATGACCTTGATGAAGTTGATGATCACAAAAACAAGGGTATTCACTGCAAACAGGAAAACCAGGGCATTGTTATCAGCGCCTAACAGGATCTTTTTTCCGGGTTTTGAAAATTGTTCAGCCATTATCCGTACAATTACACTTACCCTGCAAAGGTAGGCAGCATACGCGGTTGGTGCGCACCTGGCGGCAGGGTTTGAGAAAACCTGAAAACCATACGTTAATAAAACGTTTTTTTATTGGTTTTGTTCCAGGTAATAACGATCAGCAGGCCAACGATTGCGCCGCCTACATGGGCCCACCTGGCCACATCATCGCCCGCCGAGTTTTTAAGCGCATAAAAAAGTTCATAACCGAAATACATCAGGCCGATCCATTTGGCCTTGATCGGCACCAGGAAATAAACGTAGATATAGGTATTGGGGAAGAGATACACAAATGCTGCCAATACCCCGAATACAGCGCCGCTGGCCCCAATGGTAGCAGTATTCAGGTAGTGCTGGTAGTAGGCACTGATAGCTTCATATACCTGGTTAAGCAGCACGGGATCATGCGGCTGCGCACGCAGGTAGGCGATCGGGTCTGCACCATTCTGGAATGCAATGGCATATTTTTTAATAAAGAGGATCATGGCATCCGACTCATATCCTCCGCCGGAAAGATGTTGTTGGGCAATAGCGGCATAGTCATGCACGATGGGTCCCAGTTCCCAACTGAGAAAAAGCAGATGGATAAGGGCAGCGCCCAGTCCGCAGACCATGTAAAAGATGAGGAAGCGGCGGGAGCCCCATAAATTCTCCAATACGGAGCCGAACATCCACAAGGCGAACATATTGCCCAGGATATGCATGAAACTGCCATGCAGGAACATATGGGTAACCAGTTGCCAGGGGCGGAACAGGCTGCTTTGCCAGGCGTGCAGGGCCAGGGTGTCTTCAAAGGAAAAGGGGATGGTAGGTCCCTGCAAGGTATTCTGTGCCAGGAATACAAGCCCGTTGATGATCAAAAGGTTTTTGATCACTACCGGGAGTATTTCAAATCGGCTTGGTCTGAATTCAGTCATAACTAATTCCAAAAACGTTGCTTCGGCAAATATATTTTATACGCAACTGGTGCGCAGTTGAACCGCTCAGGATCGCAAACGCAGCTTTACCACATTTTCTATATGCAAGGTATGCGGAAACATGTCGACCGGCTGAATTTTCTCGACGCGATATTTTTCATCCAGGAGTGATAGGTCGCGTGCCTGGGTGGCAGGATTGCAACTGACATATACGATAACCGGTGCGGCAATGTCCAGGAGTTTGTGTATCAGTTTTTCATGCATGCCTGCGCGGGGCGGGTCGGTGATCACGACATCGGGGCGGCCATGCGTGTCAAAAAATTCATCGGTGCAAATATCAATCACATCTCCTGTAAAAAAAACCGCCTGGGTAAGTCCGTTGAGCACAGCGTTTTTACGGGCATCGGTAATAGCTTCATCAATCACTTCCACCCCGATTACCCGGGCAGCCTGTTTGCTGATAAAAATACCGATGCTGCCGGTACCACAGTAAAGATCATATACTGTTTCCTTCCCAGTAAGTCCGGCAAAATCACGGGTAACCTGGTAGAGTTTTTCCGCCTGTCGTGTATTGGTCTGGAAAAACGATTTCGGGCTGACCAGGAAAGAAAAATCCTCCAGTTTTTCCATGATATATCCTTTGCCGGTAAACACTTTTGGTTCCAGGTCGGCGATATTGTCGTTGTGTTTCTGGTTGATCGTATACAGCAGGGTGGTGATTTCGGGAAAGGCAGCCTGTAATGCCGTTAACAAGAGTAGCCTGTTATCAGTGTCTTCATATCCGAAAACAAGGTTCACCATCAGTTCACCCAATGTGCTGTTTCGGACAAACATATTGCGGAGCCAGCCTTCATGGGTGCGGGGATGATAAAAAGAAAGGCCGCGGCTATTGGCAAAATCCGCCACAAATTTCCGCAACTGGTTGGTGGGTTCCTCCTGCAGGTGACAAATATCGATTTCCACCACTTTATCAAAGAAACCGCGGGCATGAAAACCGGCCACCCCCTTGTTTACTGGCGCTTCACCGCTGGCCTGCATTGTGCGATAGGCTTCCTTGCTGAGATAGCGGGATGCGCCGAAAGTGTATTCCAGTTTATTACGGTAATGGATGGTTTGTCCGGCGCCGATAATGGGCAGGATCGCTGGCAATTCTACCTTACCGATACGGGTGAGATTATCCTGTACCTGTTTTTGTTTGTAGGCGAGTTGCTGTTCGTAGGGCAGCATCTGCCAGTGACAGCCGCC
>CAZAOR010000209.1:0-6721 GCA_964486805.1 uncultured Sediminibacterium sp.
CATCGCTTCATAATGCGTAAACACATCGTAACACTCATCATTGTGCCATTGTTTATGGGCATCCTGCAGCAGGGCATTGATCAGTTTTTCATGCTCATTCGGATGAGCTCCGCCACAAGGATCAAAAGCGGAAACAACGGAAAAACCGGATCTTTCCTCATTTAATATCCTGTCAAAAGCATCCCAGGCGCCGAAAGCGGCTACTCGGCCTTTAAAACCCGGCTGGTGGTTCAGGAACTCCAGGAAATTGGTATTGGGATTGGCACGATATCCATTACTGTTTACAGCCGTATCTACATAACCGCAAAATATTTCGCTGTACCCCGGATAAGAAAACCAATAGGGATTGGATACATTCACTTCACTGCCCTTCCACCTGTTACCCCATAGTTGACCTTGCCGGGCAACGGTGTTCCAGAAAAAAGGCATCAAGGCTTTTCGGCGGCTATCCGCATCCGGGCCGCCATATTTTTTGTAGAGATAAGCACTGTCTTTCTGGTTATAGGCGCTGTTATTGGCAATAGCAGCATCCATCCCGCCAAAAACTTCCTGCCAGCGATAGCCGTCTGTTGTAATAATCACCAGGTTTTCAGCCTGCTGGGCTTTCAGGGTGATAGCTCCAAAACCAAGGAGTACAAGGAATAATTTTTGCATGTCTTTTATTTGTGAAAAAGTAAGGAGGCTGGTACTTCGGTTTTCTTTTCACCGATGGCATGGTATTGAAAATGCAGGTTATTGTCGCCGCCACTGTCATAATAAAGCAAGCGAACCTGGTGATATCCTTTTTCCAGCAGGCAACGACCTCCCTGCCCCTTGTCCACATGCGGACCATCATTATTTACAATCAGCCTGCCGTCAATTTCCAACCGGCTGCCGTCATCACTGGGTGTATAAAACATATAGCCGTTGGTCTTATCTATCCGGATAAACCCGCTAAAAATCAATCCGAACTTGTCTTTTCGCTGTTTCATGGCAACCGAAACCGTCTCGGCTATCCCCTCTTTCCTGGCTGGCAGTTCCTGCAGAGTCTGCATATTCATGATATCTGATTCCACATATTTATAGGACAAGCCCGGCTGCAATTTACCGGGTTTTACTGCTTTCAGTAAAGCAAGACCCGTCACTTCTGCGCTTGATGTATCGCCGGGCAAAATACCGGGCTGCCCATTTATAAAGGCCAGGATACGGGTATCTGTTTTAACCGTAATGGGTGCGGAATAAGTTTGCACAGGGGCATCGCCCAACTGGTATGCAATTACCGCGCCGGGTTGATGGGATTGCAGGGTAATGGTTGCATGCGACAGATCGGCCGGGTAATCAATATGGATCAAAGGTTTGGGCTCGTATGCGCCGAAACCACCGATCTTCACAACATAAGCATAGGGTGCTTTGATGCGGTTAGGATCATATTCCGGCAACTGTATGATCTTATCTGTACCTACTGACTGGCAGCTCAGCTTCTCCCCAGTTGAAAGAAAATGTACTTGCGAAAAATCCGCAGTTGGAGGCATGTGATGCAATACCAGTTTTTTATCTGAGGGATAGCGGGGAAAAATGGCGTAAAGGCTGTTGGTTGCTGCATTGTAAGTATAGAACACTTCTTTAACGGCATATCCCGGTTCCGGATCCACCGTTAATTTCACCATGATGTCTTCTCCTTTTTTCGCTTTATAATCTTTTTTGCCTTCACTCCACTGGCAGGTTTGCTGCCAGCGTTCCGTATTGTAAATCGCCTCTCCGTTTATCTTCAGCCAGTCGCCGATCTGTAATAATCTTTCCTGCATGATGGGCGGAATTTTACCATGTTCATCCGGACCGATATCCAGCAGGAAATTACCACCCCTGCTTACTTTATCTACCAGGTGATAAACGAGCGAAGCAGCGGAGTTATAATCCCAGGCGTCTTCTTCCCGGTTATAACCATAAGAATATCCCATCCCCCGGCTTTCTTCCCAGGGATGGTCTTCAAAATCTAGATCGGGCTGGTATTCGGGAGTATAAACTCCGCCATGATGAAACCTTACCCCGCTTCCCCAGCGATCATAAGTCACGATCTTATCTTTTACCGGGCTTTCATTGTACAGCCAGGCCAGGAACTGCTGGGAGTGCCAGGTTTCAGCCGGTGCATCCCAGTCACCATCGGTCCAGAACACATCCGGCTGATATTTGTTGATCAGTTCCTGCATCTGCGGCCAGGCATGTTGCAGGGCGTACGCTTCCTTGTCTTTTTTCCACAAGGGGTTGAACCATTCATAGAGGGAGTAATACATCCCCGCATGCACACTGGTTTTACGGACCGCCTGAAAGAGATCCCCCAAGAGATCCCGCTTCGGCCCTACTTCCGCCGCATTCCAGGGGAAGCCCCAGTCACGGTCAGCTTCCTTGCTGGGCCATAGCGTGAACCCATCATGGTGTTTGGAAGTAAGCACAATATATTTTGCACCCGAAGCCTCAAACAGTTTGGCCCATTCATCCGGTTGAAATAACTCGGCCTTAAACTGGTCGGCTAACTGGTAATAAGTCTGGTTGCCAAATTTGGCCTTGTGATATGCCAGGATATTTTTATTACCGTTTTCAAGACCGTTCTGGTACCATTCCGCGTAGTTGCCCTTGGTTGTATAACCAGGCACCGCGTACACCCCCCAGTGAATAAAGATGCCGAATTTGGCATCCGTAAACCATTTGGGAACAGGTCTGGTATCTAAAGAAGCCCAGTCTGGCTGGTAAGGCTGTGAAAAAACGCCAGTACTTATTATAACCAGCAAGGGCAATGCAATCAGTTTTTTCATGGGGTGAGAATGAACCTGTAAAATAACAAAAATCAGGATGCTATACCTGTGCATCCGTTTGTGCAGAAAGAGTGGCCTGATTTGAGGGTTAAGGTCTTTAGCTGTTGGTATTGGGTGCATGGGCATCCGATAATACAGGCAGGCATGAATCGGTGTTTCAGAAATAACGAGATTCATCAGTTCAGAACGAACCCGGACAGGGCTTCGATTTTCACTAGGTCGGGACCGCATCTTTATCGTATTCCGGTTTTCATTGTACGCTTTTGTACCTTTGCACTGGCAAAATGTAGATATATAATATTTTAAAAAATATAACAATGGAATACCGAATTGAAAAAGATACCATGGGCGAAGTAAAAGTGCCTGCCCAGGTGTATTGGGGCGCACAGACACAACGCAGTATCGAGAATTTCAAGATCGCACAGGATATCAATAGGATGCCGAAAGAGATCATCAAAGCATTTGCCTATCTGAAAAAAGCGGCAGCACTGACCAATCTGGAAGCAGGCGTGCTACCCCAGGAAAAATCGGACCTGATCGGCCGGGTCTGTGATGAAATATTAGCCGGTAAACTGGACGATCAGTTCCCATTAGTAGTTTGGCAAACCGGCAGTGGCACCCAAAGCAATATGAACGTGAATGAAGTGGTCGCTTACCGGGCGCATGTGATCAAGGGGGGGACGCTGACCGATAAGGATAAATTCCTGCACCCGAATGATGATGTGAACAAATCACAATCTTCCAATGATACCTTCCCCACCGCGATGCATATCGCTGCCTATAAAATCCTGACTGAAGTCACAATCCCCGGCATTGAAAAACTGCGGGATACCCTGGCAGAGAAAAGCAAAGCGTTCATGCAAGTTGTAAAAATCGGCCGTACACATTTCATGGATGCCACGCCCCTTACAGTAGGGCAGGAGATCAGCGGCTATATATCGCAGCTCAACCATGGATTGAAAGCCATTAAAAATGCACTGCCTCATTTGTCCGAACTGGCATTAGGCGGAACCGCTGTGGGTACAGGTATTAACACACCACCCAATTATGATGTGGAAGTAGCCAAACATATTGCCATGCTGACAGGACTTCCCTTTGTTACCGCCGAAAATAAATTTGAGGCGCTGGCAGCGCATGATGCAATTGTGGAAGCACACGGTGCTTTGAAAACAGTGGCTGTAAGCCTGATGAAAATCGCCAATGATATCCGCATGCTGTCATCAGGGCCACGTAGCGGTATCGGTGAAATTTTTATACCCGATAACGAACCAGGCTCTTCCATTATGCCCGGCAAAGTAAACCCGACGCAATGTGAAGCCTTGACCATGATCGCAGCCCAGGTTATGGGAAATGATGTGGCCATCAATATTGGCGGTGCGACCGGTCATTTTGAATTGAATGTCTTCAAGCCCGTCATGATCTATAATTTCCTGCACAGCGCCCGACTGATCGGGGAAGGTTGTGTGAGCTTCAATGATAAATGTGCTGTTGGCCTTGCCCCTATCGAAGCCAATATAAAAAAGCATGTTGACAATAGCCTGATGCTGGTGACCGCACTCAATACCAAGATCGGTTATTACAAAGCGGCCGAGATCGCTCAGAAAGCGCACAAAGATGGAACTACGCTCAAAGAAATGGCAGTTAAATTAGGCTATCTCACCCCCGAAGAATTCGACGAGTGGGTGGTACCGAAAAATATGGTGGGCAAACTTCCTTCGTAAGAATCCAATATAGACTATTAACCGCAACGTCTTCTGCCGAAGCCGGGACGTTGCGGTTTTATTTCTGCAGAGCCGCCCTCCAGGAAGCCAAGTGTAGAATTGAAGACGGTTATTCATTGTTCACTATTGATCATTCACCCTACTTCACTGCAGGCGCATGCAAAACCTGGGTATCGGTTGCCAGAGTTTCCACCGCATAATTACCGGAATCAATCTGCCACTTTGGGAACTGTTGCTGCAGGCGGGTGTACTCATTGCGCGTCAGGCCTGTTTCACCCAGGTACAATTCCCGGAGTACCGGCCAGTTTTTTCGCTGGAGTATGGCAGCCGCATGCACCTGCGTTCCGACAAGGTTCAGGTATCGCAAATGCGTCAGCGCGTCCAGTTTCGCGATATCTGCATCCCTGCAGTTGGTATGGGCAATATTGAGTCTTGTTAATTGGGTACAGGCTGCAATGCTTTGCCAGGCGGCGGGACGCAGTTCTGTATACGAAAGGGTGAGCCAAACCAATTGTGCTTTGATTTTTTGCAGCCAGGCGATCTGCCGATCCGTTACGCTGGACAGGCTGACAAAATTCGCCAATAAATAATGACTGTTACTGGCAACGGGCAGAACCGTTATCCCGGCTGCTTTCAAACTGTCAACAGCCGTTTTATCTGCTTCCGCTACCGCCGCTTCGGGCACATCGGGTTTTGTGCTATTTTGTTCCGGCACAGTCAAAGCCAGCAAGGCTGCCCTAACATCCGTTGATACGCTTACGGCTTTTACCGGCTGAGTAAATCCGGCGTGGCTCATGATCCACCAATGCAGGATACGGATCTCGTTTTCGGTAAGCTGTGGCTTGCCTTTGGGCGGCATGTGCTTTTCTTCCAGGGGGTCCAGTATGACGCGGGTGTACAACGCACTTTTTTCCGGGTTACCGTCCAAAAAAACCGGCCCGTCCTTGCCTCCTTTCCGGATCCATTCCGGACCATCCAATCGCAACCCGCCTTTCTGTTTAATGGCACTATGGCAGCCCCCGCATTTGTCGGTAAGGATCGGGCTTACCAGGTCCGGATAAACCAATGCATCGGGCAAACTGGCAATGGGTTTGCGGGTATGCTTCTGCGAAGTACTGTCCGCAGAAAAAATACCCTTGGTCAGAAACCCTTCCCCATGCGTTAGGGTACCGCCGAGATGACCGGTAATAATCAAGAGGCAGCACAACAAAACCGAGATGGCTTTGGATGCGGGCTTGTTCAGATCCCGGGTATACATAAAACTCACCCCCGCCGTAATCGCCACCCCAAAGCCCATCCATTCATGCCAGATCAGGGTATCCGCATCATACTCACCGGATGAACCCAGTTGCAGGCCGGAGCCAATGGTAATAAGCGACGAAAAAAATCCAAGCAAATAAATCAGTCGAACAACCGGCTGTGTTACCTGGAATTCAGAACGGCTTTGCATCCATTGCAGGATGATGGCCAGTATCAAAAAGCCAATGGGCAGGTGCACGAGTACCGGGTGCAGGTGTCCAAAAAAATCGAGCAGGTGCATCAGGCGGGCATATAACGTTTACGCAGTAATTGCATCATATATACATTGATGGCCCATTGGTCCGCAACGGGTTGCTGGGTATAGGGCAATGCCGGCAGGTAATAAGGCGGCCCGAATTCCGTGAGAATCGTCAGGTGAGGCGCCCCTGCCTTTATACGTGCCTGCACCACGGCATCCCACCATTCGAGGTGGCGTTTAACAGTGCTTTCCCATTCCGGCGCCCGGGGATCATTGACCTGTGGGCCTTCCTGATGACCTACCCGGGCATGCACATGATCGGTGCGGGAAATAGCCATCGCCACATTTTCTTCCTGATCGTGCAATAAAGTTTCATGCACATTGCACCAATGCGAGATATCCAGCGTCATCCGCAGATGGGAGTAGCGTTCCAGGTACTGCCGGGCAATGTGCGCGGCAAACAGGATACGGCTGCGATGTGACTCATGGCAGATGGTTAGTCCGGTGCCTGCCTTGACCTCTTCTGTATATTCAATGAAACGGTTGTTTTCAGTTACCGGGAAAAAATCACGGCCGGAGTGGCAGTTAATGTACAGCGGTTTTTGTACGGTATTGGTAGCGGCGGCATCCGTTACTTTTTTGAAAGTATCCAGGTGCTGCTGAAAATTGGTTTCATTGCCACGGCACAGAAATCCTACTTCCAGGCCGTATTT
>CAZAOR010000210.1:0-5721 GCA_964486805.1 uncultured Sediminibacterium sp.
ATGGCATTGATCCCAATGTTTTTATTGACAGAAACGGACAGGCCTATCTTTATTGGGCCGAGGGAAATATTTATGTGGCCAAGTTGAAGGAGAATATGCTGGAACTGGCGTCTGATCCGATGGTGATACCAAATCTTCCGGAAAAAGGATTGAAAGAAGGCCCCTTTCTTTTTGAGCGAAACGGAATGTACTATCTCACCTATCCGCATGTAGCTAATAAAACAGAGCGGCTGGAGTATGCCATTGCCGACAACCCAATGGGGCCTTTCCAGGTAAAAGGGGTGATCATGGACGAATCACCTACCGGCTGCTGGACCAATCACCAATCTATAGTACAGTTCCTGCATCAGTGGTACCTGTTTTACCACCACAATGATCTATCTCCGCAATTCGATAAAAACAGGTCGATACGCGCTGACAGCCTTTTTTTTGAACCAGATGGCACTATCCGGAAAGTGATTCCCAGCTTAAGAGGGGTGGGCCTGACACAAGCATCAGACCAGATACAGGTTGACCGTTACACGCGAACCAGTGAAACCGGGGTTCATGTCGCTTTCCTTGACAGTGCTAACCATTTTGCAGGATGGAAAGCAGTGATGACCGGGCCAGATGCCTGGATTCAATACAATAGCGTGGATTTCGGTAAAAGAGACTGGCGGAATATACAGCTCCGGGTACAGGCACCGCAAGGCGGAAAGATCCAGGTCAGAACAGACAAACCCGACGGGCCGGTAATAGCAACCTGTGTAATATCCAAAGACAGCGGATGGATTACTTACCTCCTTCAGCAGCCCAAAACACCCCAGGGCATACACCACCTGTTCATCATCCAGCAAACTGATCACCCTGTTGCGGTCGACTGGATTCATTTTGATTAATGCTGATACCTAAGAAAATGATTTTTCGATCAGTACACCTGTTCGCTCCGTTCTTTATCTGGCATGTTTCTGAAACGCGTGCATAAAACAACACCGAGATCCTGTAGTTATTATCAGTCTGTAAAAACTCATGTATATACTGCATTACACGGGATCGTCCTGACCCTGCCCTGCAGAAAGCAGATGATGATTTTATCATTTCGGCTAAAGCTTTCATTTAACTACCAACCCGATTGCACACGCCAGGCATGTCAATGCTACCGTCAGTCGGCAGTATTGTGCAGAAGTTGATAAAATAAGATAGGACTGCAGTACATTCGTATCTTTCTTCTATGGATGAACCGCTGATAGCAGCATTACAAGCTAATACAGATGCATTAAAGCATCATTTACAGGTATTTGATGATACTGCCTTGAATAAACGGATAAATCCTGTCTCATGGACTGCCGGTGAGGTAGGCGAACACCTGCTCATGTTTGATCAGCGGGTCAATAAAATCCTCCCGGGTGAGACCCGTTCACCGGACCGGGATCCGCAAGCCAAAATTGCGTTATTCACCCGACGTCTTGCGGACCGCGACAATCGCATTGATGCGCCAGCTTTCCTGGCACCATCCGGTATACAGACCAGTTCTGCCAGTTTGATCGGAGAGATTGAAAAGGAAAGAGCAATACTTACAAAGCTGATCAGGGAAAAAGATATGACCCTGCTTTATCCGGCTGCCCCGCACCGGTTTTTTGGACCAATGACCGGGATGGAATGGGTGCAATTCCTGATACTGCATGGCGAACGTCATTTTTTACAACTCGATGAAATATCGAAGACGTTACAATAAGCAGGTCAGCAAACAGACCAGGTTGACAGGGCATTAGCCGGCAAATGAAAGCCATCCGCCAGATTGTTCGCGGACAGTGATGGTGTCCGGATATAAGTCTGCATTTGCAGGCACCCGGGCGGCATTCCATCCTTCCCGTGTAAGAGAAATACGCAGTCCATCTGCCTGTAGGAGTTCCACCATTCCTTCTGCTTGTAGCTGGTACAAGTGATCCATCACAGTATCCCATTCAAAACGCGCGTGCAGGATCAGTTCGCGCGGAACACAGTGGTACTGCAGGGGATTGGGGTGCTCGCCGGCCAATTCAGCCAGAGTTACAAGAGTGATGAAATGATTTTTCATAGTTCCAAGATAACAGAAGTCCTTCGCCGGTTTTTGTAAAAAACTGCCAAATTGTGCACACTGAATAAGTTTTGGCTTTTCCACCACATTTACTGACCTTATCAACACAGGGGAATAATCAGCTATCGATTTGATAATCAACACATGAAAAATGTTTCCTGTAAAAATCAATCAGTTAACGCTTATAATGTGACTACTCCAAACCCCTCCTTTTTCGCCAAACCAGGTTTTCAATAAGTAAAACATTATTATAAGCCGGGCTATAATAATTAAATCTGTCGATCCCCACTGCGGCTACCCATCGTTTGAGCCAGTTCGGTAGTATGGTAGCCATATTGGCTATAAAGAATACAAATTGCTCGTCTTCCACTAAGTCCTGCAGGCTATTCGCTTTATGTGGCCGCATTTCTGCTGGTACTGCGCCCCATCTTAATAAAGCCGTGCTCAATATTACTTCATCCATAAAGCTATGGGCAGATGCCAAAGCTTTTCTGGCATCTTCGATCAATTGCGGTTTTAGTTTTTCAAGAGAGGGTATTGGCCTGACAGACATCAGTCGTGAGATATGATACAGGATAATGGGCTGCCGGGCATATTGTGGGGCAGCATTATCGGGGGAGCGCTCATATTTCCGGCTTGCGATGGTATTTTCAATCAGCCGCAGGCTCGCAGAATCTGATTTAGTCCAGTCAAGGTGGTACAACTGAACAAAGGACAGGACATTCGATAAAACGCAGACGTCAAATTCTACTGGCATTTTCTTACCGAACCAGGTAGAATACACATCATGTACATTCATTTCAGGGAAAGTGTTGTGCACATTTTTTTGTCCCCGGTATGTATAATTCTGCATGAGTGCATGCACCGTTTTTGCGATGGAATCCTTTACGCGCTGCGCCAGCAGCAGTATGACCGTATCATCCATATCGTCAGGCAGGGCCCTGCTTTTATCAAACAGATTTATCCAGCCTGCATGGGGAAATATCTGCGGTGTATCTGTCGGCCAGAAATTATAGGTATCTCTCCCATCCTTCCGGTTCCTGAATTTAGGATAGATGACTGCGGCGTTATCAATGATCGCATGGGCTTGCACTTGCTGCGCGGGGGACAAATCCGGCATAAGATCCCTTAAGGTGAATGCAACCAGACCTGCATAAAAAGGGTTACTATCGGCTTTATACCAGGTTTTATTGAATGCATACTGGCGATAAGAAGGGATGCTGCCTTTCGGGAATACCCCGTTCACTTTCACCTGCAGTTGATCAATCCGCTGCAGCAGGCGGGAAATCACCAGGCTATCATTGGCCCTGAGCACGGTACAGCCAAATAAAAGGGCAAATGCAATCAACTGTTTCATCATCGACGCAATTTACTATCTCATGGCTACTCGCGGACATGTCTATTCAGTTTTACCTAAAAAAATACGCTGCCTTAACACTTCGGCATCGCGGCGCCAGCAGACCGGATGGACACAGTCAATACAACATTTTCCTGCACCGGGCTATGTGCTTTGATTTTTTCTTTCTATTTTACCCTACACCAAAAAATCTAAGTATGAGAACAATCCTATCTCTTGCCGCCTTTTCGGCCATTATTTTAGTCTCCTGCGAATCAAAAAAAGAAGGGGGTGCTGCCGTTGAATCACCCAAGGGTTCCGGATATACCCTTGACAGTTCCGCTAATACCGAATTGGTAAAGAAACTCAACAATGCTTTCCCCGCAGGCGATTCTGCAACGGTGTATGCCTGTTACAGCGATACAGCCAAAGTGCATGACAATTTAAATACCATGTCGATAAAAGACAATTTCCGTGAATTTCAGGCGCTCGTTAAACAGGGTCTGCACTTTAAATTAGATAGATTTGATGCATTATTCGAAGTGGTGAATTATAAACCGACGGCTGAGGGATACACCAATTACGTGGTTGCCTGGGTAAACCTGGTTTTGCAGAAAGGGAATAAATCGGTGACCGTGATCATGAACCAGGCTTTTGCCATCAAAGACGGGAAGGTTGTGGAAGAATGGGATACTTATGATACGGCTGGCATGATGGGGCTTATGAAATAAGTCGTACTGACCCATTATAAAATATCATGGATGAAAAGAGGGACAGCTCATGTTCCTCTTTTTTTATGGAGATGCGGAAATGAAAAAATAATCAAACTGCCCCCGCTTCTGTTCCGCCAAGGAGTGAAATCATCGCAAATCAATATCGGCCCCTGGCGGGTATTGGCAAATTCGCAGCATCGAGGGGGATCCAACCGCTGTCTAAACATCCCTGCCATTGGCTTTGACCTGCCTATTTCCTGATTATTGATCAACGTAATGCTGTCTGACTCATCAGGCAAAAAAAGGAAACGCAAGCGTTTCCTTTTTTAATTCGGGGTAGTCTTTCATTGCTCATCTGCTATAAGATGACTTTCAAATGAAATCCTTTTTTGTAACGACACCCTGCTATTCTCCCATTTTCAATAACCGCACTATTCTCCTTCTGGTTCCTTGCAGGAATTCTGCATAATACGTACCGGTGCTATAATTATGCCCCACCTGGATTGTACTATTAGAACCGATTGATGACTTGGCTTCAATCACTCTTCCACTGAGATCCACAACCCGCATATTCACCGGAGTATTATACTTACTTTCCAGTTTCAATGTAAAGTAAGTGCGGGTCGGATTGGGCATTACCGTTATCTTGAGTTCTTCATCCGTAACAGATTCCGTTGTTTCCTTCACTGGTGTCTGCGTGTTCGGTGTTGCAGTCGTAATCATTACGGGTGCAGCACCGCAACTAAAGGTGTTCCATATGATATTCTTGCCATTACCCTCTATTTCCTGGGCAATGAACAGACCTGTCATATAAACATAGCTATTCCCTTTGCAATAATCCTTATCATCATCGTCATCTTTATCGCAATCACCAAAACCGTGACCATAGTCGCCGTATGCATAGCCCCCAGTGATCTTTAAGTCTCCTCCCGGCATCATGATATTGGCATTGATCCTGGTATCTCCCCCGTGCACTTCAAAGGATCCTTTATCGCAATCCCTGTATTGCCATTCATCGTTATCGTGATTTTCTCCGATCTCTTTTTTATTCCTGTCATTATCGGTCTTCTGTGTGCCTACGTAGAAGGTGACTTTATAGTTATCCGGGTTCACAAATACCTGACTACCAATACTTACAGAAGAGCTCACCAGGACTTTGGTATCTTGTGCAAACCTAATATAGCTATAGCTGTTCCTCGGGCCTTTCACTACTTGCAATTGGTCGATATTGACAACAGGAGATGTAAAGGTCACTTCAGCGCCCTGATCTATTCTGATGGTACCGAAAACCGTTCCGGTTAAAGTGGTTCTGGAACCTTTTTTCAGCTCAAGGTTTTCATAATTATCAGTTAAAGTAATGGTCGTGTTCTCTTTCACACTCATATCCCGAAGGTGCCTTGTACTGGCGGTATTATAATACATCGCAGGCAAAATAATACCAGTCACCGGTGCATATATCCGTTTACTGATCTGAACATTCTGGCCATCAATATCAATCTTTGGGGCCTTTACAAATGAGCCCGGTGTATTCACAGTCGTATAGCTATTAAATTCTGCTTCTCCTTTAGCAGAAATAACACCCACACTACCACTGGCTACTGTATTGTTCATACCCA
>CAZAOR010000211.1:0-9568 GCA_964486805.1 uncultured Sediminibacterium sp.
AAATGACTGTTTGCCCATTGCATGAATGATTCGGGCACCAGGAGGGAAGATATACGATCACTGAAACCAACCACCCTGCCCCGGAACGAGCGCATGCCCTCTTTCCCGTAAACCTGGATGGTAAACCCGACCATTTTCACCACTTCCCGGGTGAGCTGTGGCAGATTCTGCGAAAAAGAAAACTGGAAATTGTAAAAGTCGAGGAACATATTCGGTACCACAATGGGTACATACATCGACTGTTCATTCCAGTTCCAGTGGGTTGTATCAATATCCATGAATGCCTGGGGAACACTTTCAAATGCGATATCGGTATAGAAAGGGAAACGGTCACTGGCGCTTTGTATGGATGCTTTGAAACGGCTGGGTGTCAGTTGTCCGACTGCTTCTACAAAAGGCTGCTGTTGCAGGTTTTGTATTTCCTGTTCAGATAAAGCTGTGGCACCAAGATTCCTGTCGGTTAAAACCTTGTTGATGACTAGAAAATTAGCAATACTGTCCCGGTTAGCAGGCCCGTATAATAATTGCCGGTAATCGGCCTGAATTTGTATGGCAATAAATATCAGCAGAAATGCAAGCCCGGTTCCCAATACTGCCGCCCTGTAACGATACCTGCCGCTGGCAGAACGAATGAGTTTATTCAATAAAAAATGCAGTCCTTTCATTCCGGGTTATTTACAGGTGCAAGAGGCGGTCATAAGGAAAATGCTGGTCGGGTTCCAGATCGGTAATCAGCAGGCCGGCACTTCTTTTCCGGCATTCATTCAGTATCAGGGCAGCAGCTTTGCAGGTATTGTCTGTGTCGAGGTGGCTGAAAGGTTCGTCCAATAACAGCCACCTGAATGGCTGTATCAGTGCGCGAATGATGGCTACTCTTTGTTGTTCCCCATAACTGCATAAGCCGGCGGGTTGTTCCAGTATCTGGGTGATGCCCAACTGGTGAGCCATTTCATCGATGCTGTCTGCAGTATGAAAGGGCGGCTGCATGATTCTTTTCAGTTCGATATTTTCCCTGGCTGTTAGCTGTGGAAACAGGCGCAGATCCTGGAATACAATGCTCACCGTATTCTGCCGCCAGTCCGCTAATGCCGCATCTGTGAAATCATGGCTGCTCCGCCGATCCCAGCGCAGGGTTCCTGTATAATCACTTCTTAAATGGTACAGGTAATGGATCAGGGTGGTTTTTCCGGAGCCGCTGGGTGCCTGCACCTTTACCATATCCTGCATCGGAATGCGTAGATCTGTATGCCAGATATCCGATGGCCTTTTTTCAAGCCGGTCGCGCAGCGGCAAAGGAACAACCTGGTTAAGCTCAATGGTCATTGATGAAGGGGCTTTGTATAAAAAAAGTCCCGCTGCTGACAGGACTTTTGTTGATAAAAATTACGGCATCAATTGGTCCTGATAATTGCCGGAACACCGCCGGGCAAAAAAGAAGACTCGCCCCTTTTTTTTGCCTGCTGGCGCATATCCACCGCTATATCTGTCAGCAGGCTGGTCAGCGTGACCAGACTGTTCTGCTGTTGGTTCTGCATACGTACTTCCAGTTTGGCCTGTACGGATTTTCCGTCAAAACTGTCGGTAGAGGCAATCACATCTTTGAAAGTGCCGACTGCAGTGTTCAGGGAATGATGGTATCCGCTGGTGCTGTCGCTCGCAAAATTCCGGAGCGTTCCGGCGATATCGAAATAGAAAACCGAAGTTTTGCCTTGGAACATATCCAGGACTTCTTTGGATAAGCCAATGGTTTCCTTTTTTGCCTGGTATTGCTCATACAGGCTGGAATCACTGGCAATGACCAGGTTGTGCGTATCCGCCCGGACGAAAATGCCGACGGCCGATACAAATCCGCTGGCGCGGTAATGGTCATTATCCTTTACAATCAGCCCCTGGTCAACCGCTTTGTCCATAATCTTTCGGAAACTGGCGGTATCGCCTACGGGAGCGGTAATAAGTACTTTCCCGAATTTACTCAGCAGGCCTTTTCCCTGTGTGTTTTCAGACGCTGTGGGATGCATTCCGATATCTGACACAACAATGGCCATATCTCCTTTGAGTGAATGATAAATATCCTGGCTGCTAAGGCCTGCTTTTTCCAGGAAATTATTGGCCAGGCCCTCCACCTCTAACTGTTTCATGATTCCTCCGATCATCTCCGGGTTAAAGGAGGCCATCATCACACTGTTGACATGTGCTGACGGATAATGCTCTATCAGGGGCAGGGAAACGGTCGGTCCTGAGTACTGTTTCAAAATGCTGGTCAGCATCGGGTTGGTGAAAGAAGCTGATTTGGCAAGGATTCTGCCGTTTTCAAAATTAAGGGTGGCTGTGCTGTAATTGTCTTTTATCAGCTCGTCCAGTTTGGGTAACTGGAGGGGCAGCATGCTCAGGCTGGCCAGGGAGGCGCTGCTGTTGGTGTACATATATCCGTCAGCCCTGTCTTTAAACATACCTGTGAATACCGACTGGTCGGCCATGGACTCGCTTGTCTTTTGTGTATAGTAGCGGTTTACTTCCTGCTTCATTTCTTCCTGCTCCGGATAGGATTGGGGCTGGCCCTGCTGCATACTGCTGGTATCCGGTATCAATTTAGCCGGATGGTTATAAAAGGTGATGATTAATTGCTGATCATTCCAGGATGCCATGGTGTGGTCATCATTTGCCGCATAGCTGTAATCTTTTTGTTTGACGACATTTTTATCCTGGAATGAATGTTGTTTTTTCAGGAATGTTTCAAACTTGCCGGCATCCTTTAAACCGGCGATGATGCTGAAAGTAGTGGAATGGCTTTCATCCGGGTAGGCTTTTTGATTAAAAAAGAAGAAAACCTGGGACTCCCAGTTAATGCCGGCATTCTCGCGCAGGTCTTTCAACTTTGCCTTGTCTTTCTGATCAGTACTGTCTTTTGAAAAAACATAGCTGATCAGGGTATCGATGGTGATTCCGCCATTCTGTAGTTTTTCTTTCAACTGACCGGGGTCGATACTGAGCACCAGGGAAGCGTCTTTGGGAATATATCGGGCCTCTTTCGGCGCTTTATTGCTACAGGAACTGAACAGCAGCAGGGCGGTACAGGAAACCAGCAGGATATGGGCAAAAGATTTCATTTTGTCAGGTTGTTTTTGCTAAGTTATTTATTTGACGGGGTTTGCGGCTTTTTTTATGCATTTACCGTTCAATCGCTTCATAAATGGCATCCTGGATACGTGAGCGGATATTCAACTGGCTCAACTTGTTGTTATTCCGTGTTGGTGTAACCCGGTTGGAAAGAAAAATATATACCAGTTTTGATTTGGGGTCCACCCATACGCAGGTGCCTGTAAAACCGGTGTGGCCGAAAGTTTCAGGCGAAGCGAATTTACTGGGATAGGGATCTTTCCGCTTATCATTGTCTTTTTCCGGCTTATCAAATCCCAATCCTCTTCGGCTTACGGCGCTGTTGTATGCCGTGAATTTTTGGATCGTTTCCGGCTTCAGTAAACGGATACCGTTCAGCTCACCGCCATTCAGCAACATCTGGTAAAGTTGGGCCAGATCGTAAGCATCACTGAATAAACCTGCATGACCGGCTACACCTCCGAACATGGCAGACCCTTCGTCATGCACGTTTCCACGGAGAAACTGCATCCGGAAATGTGTTTCCAGTTCTGTGGGGGCAATTCTGTCAACCGGCATTACTTCAAGCGGCCGGAAAGTGGTGGAGCTCATGTGCAGGGGGCGGTAGAAATTGTCACGTACAAATTCATTCAATGGTTTCCCGCTCACTGCTTCTACTATCTTGCCCAGGAAGATAAAATCATTGTCGCTGTATACATATTTGCCTTGTACACCGAGTTTACTCTGCAGAATCCTTTGTTTAAGCGTGTCTTCCCAATCGTTCCGCAGGTAGAGATTTTCTGCCACTTTTACCTCGTGCTGTGCATCTTTTACGGCAGAGAAATATTGCGGTAAAGGTTTGCCCGTTGTGCTGTCGATCACTTCCCTGTAAAAGGGGATAAAAGGCACGAGCCCGGCCTGGTGCAGTAAGATATCGGTAAGCTTCAGTCCTGCTTTGTTGGAACCTTGCACCCAGGGAAGATAGTCACCCAGTGTTTTATCCAGGTCAATTTTTCCTTCTTCATACAGTTTCATGATAGATACAGTGGTTGCGGAAACCTTGGTAACCGAAGCGAGGTCATACACCATATTTGGCTTTACCGGTTCTTTTTTATCAAAGTCGGTATAGCCGAAAGCTTTGTGATAAATCAATTTTCCATCGCGGGCCACCAACACAACACAGCCTGGGGTAGCCCCCTTGCTAACGGCTTCTTCTGCAATAGCATCGATAGAGGTATTCAGTTTTTCGGTATTCACACCAACGGAAGCCGGGTCAGCTTTTGGGAAATAACTGTTATACTGGATACCGGTGCCAAAGGGCAGGGAATCGTTTACGGAAACCGGCAAAGTGCCGCGGGGCTGAATCCTGCCTGCGAGAAGATCAGCTGCAGCGCTCTGAGTCAGCGCATCATCCTCGTAACAGGCAACGAGGTTGGCAGCCCCCTTGATCTGGGCAATGGCATAGGGATTCCCAAATACCAGGGTAATGGTTTTGTTGCCCTGTAATGCATCCAGAAATTCCTGGGTGGATGGCGCTATTCCATAATGATTGGCGGGACGGCGGCTGTAATTATGCAGTCCTACGATTATCACGTCGTAATTTTTCTCCTGGAGGGTTTGTAATAATTGCCGGGCATCCTGCTTACGCAATTGCCTGGATTGGGCATCGGGGGATTTATCATCCATCACTTGTTTGCCGATCTCAGCCTGTGAATCCAGGAAAAAGATATCCGCGTTATAATCCGCTTTCAGCCGGGCGGTAATGGCGTTTTCTCCGGGGGCGCCCAGGCAGATATACGCGATCTTTTCGGTTTTGCGCAGGGGCAAGAGGGCCGGATTTTCCTGCTTCAGCAGGGTAATGGCATCCTTGCTGATCTCGAAGCGGATAGCATCGGTGGAAGCATTCAGGTCGGATACAAGATTCGTGGTATCAACCGGGTGCCAGTCTGCCAGCCCGAGATGATATTTAGCCAGCAATACTTTTTTTACTTTGGTATTGATATCGTTCCAGGAGAGTTTACCTTCTTTGATGGCCTGCTTCACTTTGGCGATGCTGCCGGGGATATCACCGGGCAGACAAAGCATATCGTTACCGGCTATGAGCGATAATACAGAAGCGTCTCCCTTGGGAAAATACTTGGCTACACCCTGCATTTCCAGCGCATCTGTGAACGAGATACCCTGGAAGCCCAGGTCATTGCGCAGGATGCCGGTTACATTTTTGTAGGACAAGGAGCTGGGGAGATGAGCGGTAGTATCAATGGCGGGAATGAAAAGATGCGCGGTCATGATACTGCCCACGCCTGCGTCAATCAGTTGTTTGAAGGGATATAATTCCAGGCTGTCAAGCTGGGCCCGGGTCTTGTCGATTTCCGGGAGGTCTTTGTGCGAATCCACGGTCACATCGCCATGGCCGGGAAAATGTTTGGCAGTCGCCATTACCCCGATATCCTGCATGCCCTTCATGTATTCGGTACCGTAAAGGGCCACTTTGTATTTGTCTTCACCGAAACTCCGGTCGTTGATCACAGGGTTCAATGGGTTATTGTTGACATCCACTACCGGGGCATAATTAACCTGCACGCCGATCCTTTTGCATTGCTCGCCTACCGCTTTCCCGAAACGGTAAACAAGACCCGCATCCTGCGTGGCGCCGATCATTAACTGCCTGGGGAAACTGGTCACACTGTCGAGGCGCATACCCAGGCCCCATTCTGCGTCAATGGAAACCATCAGAGGAACTGCGGACAGTGACTGGTATGCATTGGTCAGTAACGCCTGACGTACGGGTCCGCCCTGGAAAAAACAAAGTCCGCCGACCCGGTATTTGCTAATCAGTTCTTTTACCTGTGCCACATGCTCCGGTCCCAGGTTACTGTGCGCACGGATGATCATCAATTGCGCAATGCGCTGGTCCTTGCTGAGTTTACGGAACTGTTTCTTGACCCATTTGTCTGCAGCTTTTGTATGCGTATAAAATGACTGGGCATGCACCTGACAGGTCAGCAGGGAAAGCAAGCAAAGCAATCGGAGGTGTTTACGGAGCATAAACGTATCTTATAGGTGAGAGAGAAATACTAAAAGAGCGGATATGAAAAAGCCGTAACAGGTTGGTTACGGCCTTTGCATGTTTCAGACTTCATCTGCGGCATCTGCTTCCGGCAGTTCACTGAGTTTGGGTTCAATTCCATTTGCCTGGAGGATTTGGAACCATTTCACCATTTTTTTCATATCACTGGGGTACACCCGGTCAAAATCCATATCGGGGTACACTTTCTGGAAGTAGGCTTTTACCGCGGCGGCATCTTTATCTGCGGGCAGCGCTTCCTTGCTTTTACCCATGGCTTCAAAAATTTCCACCAGGTTCACATTATCCCGGATGGTGTACACTTCAATACTTTCCAATTGCGAAAAATTATGCACCCGGCTGCTGACGAATTTGGTGGACTTATCATCTAAAGAACGCACAATGGCGCCATCCGTTTTGCTGCCAACCAGCTCAAACAGCCCGTTCATGCCGGAAATTGATATCAGTTTGCTGTATTCCATAAAAGGCTTTGGTTAAGCCTGCAAAATAAACGGAAAATCAGCAAAAAGACGGATATGTAAAGCAGTTTTGTTCCAAAACCCGGTAACCCGTCTGCGCTGCGGGCAGCAACTATCCGGTCATTTTTCAGACTCCCTGCAAACCCGGGCAGGGAAATACAGTTGATTGCCGATAATATATCAACCAGGAACTGCGCACACCATTCCTTTCCGGTTTTGCCAAAAAATATGGCTACCCTGTTTGGGATAAAATATTTGGCGGGGTAAATGGCAAAAACACCGGAACGGCTTTTAGCCGTCAGATAAAAACCGATGGGGTAGAACCATTCCATCCGTCTGGAAGTAAGGGTGGGGTTTTTATCATTCCCTTGATTGACAAGCGTTCCCGCGAGATTATTTCTTATCTGGCTGTTGAAAAACGGAATGACAGCAGTTATTTGTATCACATCTATCATAAGAAGGCAATACTTGATAAAGCGCCGCTAACAGATTCCATGAAAATGAACAGCAGGCCCTTGGTAGCGATGTTTGTTTATTTTGAACGTATCATCAACGGGAAAAACACTTCTTCATTTAAAGGTGCTGCGGTATCACAAAACTTCGAAAACGTTAATATCTTTCGGGCAAGTGAAGGCGATACTGCGACCAATGATAAGGTTAGCACAATGATAAAACGGACTAACAGCCTGCCTGCACCATGTGAAAGGGTGATTTTGGACTCCTATTATATTGACTATGGCGATGGCAGCTATGACTTGGTACTGATGCTTAGTGATTGCCTTACTTTGCCTACCGTTACGGATGCATCTGGTGGAAGTGGCGGGAATAGCGGCGGAAGTAATATTGGCGGCATATATACAGGGCCGGTCAATGGCAGTCCCATCGGGGGAGGGTCTTATGATCCGAGAACCGGTGGCGGAAGTGGCGACCCTGTTAGTGGTCAGGATTTACCTTCTTTAGGGTTTTATGATGATCCTTATAATGTGTATTGGGCGTCTTTTAACAGTTTAGCAGGCAATGGTATAAATAATGAGCCATTGGCATTTACGCAGGCAGATGCTGATGCATATGCCAATCAGATAGGTAGGTATTGGGAAAACCCTTCTTATGATGATTTTTTAAGTTCTTCTTACGATCCACTTTTAGATGGCCCCAGGGATCAAGAGGGGTATAGAAAAAACGGGGCAAGTATCACATATAAAGACGGAACAGTTCAAAATTATACAAACGATAATGGTGGCAAATACTTCATTTTTACTGGCTTTAATGGCACAACTGTAAAATTTCCTGGTGCTACCATAACAGATTTGCTTATGATTGGCCAATCAAATAGCTCGGGTATAACCACCGCTAATGGGGGGATTCATTTAGGAACGAACAACAATGGATTGGAAGATATGGAACATGAATACGGTCATTTTTTACAGGCTTAGCAACTTGGAGCTGTTTACTATTATCAAGTGATTGCTGTTCAAAGTCTATATTCTGCTACATTTGATCCGATTCATCATCAGGGATTTTGGACAGAAAAAGATGCTAATCAACGAGCAGTGATATTTTTGGGGCCTAACTCTGCTATCGCAATAAGTACATATTATCTGAAGTAAAATGAAACCACTCTTTTTTATTTCAACTTATATCATGCTGCTCATTTCATGCGCTATGGATTATACGGCGAGTGCCGAAATAGAAAATTTATCTGGAGGTTCTCTTAGAATAACCATCTTTTACAACCGCCATTTTATTGATAGCGCATATCAGAGAAAAAAAATCGATCATGCCACTTTTCTTAAATACGCAGGCGACCGTACCGGGCTGCCGGGTTACGAAATTGATACTGTACGATTAACCGTGGTATTTTTGGTAGATAAAAATAAGAAATTGATGATAGCACATGTGCCTGGTGGTCGCAATGTCATCCCGGTCTATGACGATATTGATTCTATTCAGGTTTTATCGCACTATAAGAAATTATCCTTTCCAGGAAAAGATTTCACTAAAACCTTTCAAAAAAGAGCTGCCAATTATTGGGTATGGGAAATACAACAGTGACTTTTTTACCTTTCCGCCGTTGCGCCTGTCCGCTAATCAGGCGGAGTTCGCCCGACCCGAAACCTGATATATGGATTGTTTTTTTCTTGCGCGTAGTTTTCCCGAACTTGTGAGGGGCGGTTACGGTAGGATAATCGCAAAGTATCCCGCCGGCACGGGGAGACGATGCGGAGAAAAAATCAGGAAAAAGGAGAGCGATCGGGGATAACCCGTTAAAAAAAGAAGTTTAATTGCCCCAAAGAGTTATCTGCATGATAAGCGAGTATACAATAGGTATTAGATGTGTTATAGCAAGGATTAAAGAAAGGACGAGAATGCACAATCCAGTTAAACTGTGTATAATCTGGTATTAACTGATTTCTGCGATCTGATTTTGCAACCAGAGAGAATTGCAGCCTTCCGTATTGATAAAACTTCAGGGCCAGTTGCATGCCGCCCAACGGTTTTATAGCGCGGGGAGGGCGGGTAATAGGATTAGTGGATGGATATCCCCATCAGCGGTAACCACAGCCAGCAGAAACAAGATAATTTAGCGCTATCAACCAACATGCTTACTATGCCGCTGAGAACCCTGTTCTTTTTTTGCATTATTTATCTTGCGCCGGTATTGCTTACTGCACAATCAGGTACTTATGATTCCAGCCTGGCAAAGCGCCTGGGAGCAGATGCTTATGGTATGCGGCCTTATGTCATGGCTTTTTTGCGGAAAGGCTCTCATGAAGTCAGTGATACTGCCCGCCGCAAAGAACTGCTGACGGGTCACCTTAAAAATATCATGCGGCTTGCAGCAGAAGGCAAAATGGTGGTAGCCGGCCCCATGCTGGATGATACCTGCCTGGAAGGGATTTTCATTTTCAGCGTAAAAACGGTAGCG
>CAZAOR010000212.1:0-5763 GCA_964486805.1 uncultured Sediminibacterium sp.
GTTTGGGGATCATCATTTCGTTCGCTCATGGCTTTCATGGCGTTGAAGCCACCTACCCCTGCCATACTGATCACGGCTTCTGAGCCGCCGGTCAGGATCAGGTCAGCTTTCCCCAGGCGAATGGTATCCACCGCAGAAATGATGGCATTGGTGCTGGAAGCACATGCACTGACAACTGCATAGTTGGGGCCCCGGAAACTATGCCGCATGGATATCTGTCCTGCCGCGATATCCAGGATCATTTTGGGAATGAAGAATGGGTTGAAACGGGGCGTACCATCACCGTGAGCGAAAGCGATTACCTCATCCTGGAAGGTGATAAGGCCCCCGATACCACTGGCGAAGATCACCCCTACCCGGTCATGATCAACGTTCTCCGAATTGATAGCTGCATCTTTAACGGCCATATCACTGGCTGCAATGGCCAATTGGGCAAAACGATCCAGTTTACGGGCTTCTTTTTTCTCTACATAGGCCGTCGGATCGAAGCCCTTGATCTCACAGGCAAAGCGGGTCTTGAATTTGGACGCATCAAAAGCGGTGATGAAATCAGCGCCGGAAACCCCATTCACGAGCCCGTTCCAATAATCATCCAGGTGATTACCGATGGGAGTGATGGTTCCGATTCCGGTTACAACAACTCTTTTTAGCTCCATATCTCTTGCCTGTTTAAGTGACAATCCGCCTTTTGTGGCCGTAGTTGCCCCAAAAAGGCGGATTTAAGTACATTCCATTCAATAAAATAAGCTTACTTGGCGTGTTCTTCCAGGTAAGCAACAGCCTGACCTACCGTAGTGATGGTTTCAGCCTGTTCATCGGGGATGGAGATATTAAATTCTTTTTCAAATTCCATGATCAGTTCAACGGTATCCAGGGAATCAGCGCCGAGATCATTGGTGAAAGAAGCCTCGTTGGTCACCTCTGCTTCATCTACGCCCAGTTTATCAACTATGATTTTTTTAACTCTTGTAGCGATGTCAGACATTTTAAAAGTTTTTGTTACAGCCGCAAAAATATACTTTTTGTCAAATAACCAAGTTTTTCCGGTGTATTTGTTTCCACAAAGAGGCCGGGCGGCAGCCTAAATATCAGGCGGTTACCGCCGGAATTCCCGAAATCATCCTTATCTTGTACACCTTAGCCCTCAACTATGGCCTTAAAGATAATTGACCACGGTTCGGATGAATACCGCCAGATGGTAGACCTACGCTACCAGATCCTGCGCAAACCCCTTGGTTTGCAGTTCACAGAAGCGGAATTAGCAGAGGAAAAAAAGGATATTTTACTGGGTTGTTTTGACGACGACCGGCTGGAAGCCTGCTGCCTGCTCACCGAAACGGCCCCCAAAACGGTCCGTTTGCGGCAAATGGCGGTAGGATCTGGCCTTCAAGGCAAGGGAATCGGGCGTGTTTTGATGAGTTTTGCTGAAAATATCGCACGCGACCATGGTTATAAGCATATCACCATGCATGCCCGCAAATCGGCTATCGGCTTCTATGAGAAAAGCGGTTACCGGGTATGCAGTGACGAATTCACAGAAGTGACCATCCCCCACTATGTCATGGAAAAGGAACTCTGATCCTTAGCCCCCAAGCTTCCGGTTCAGGATACCCCGGAGTTCATGCCGCATATCATCCGGTATATTTTCTTTGGGTACCAGGAAAAAGGATTTGGCATCAAAATACAGGTGAAAAAAATTCGGGCTCTCAAAGTAACGGCTGAACCTTTCCCAGGGCCATTCTACAAAACCGCGCTCCGTTTCAAGGCGCACCTCCCTGTCTGAAAAGCTGATGATGAAACTGTCCTGGAAAGTTTTGGCCTTTTTATAAATACTGTTCGGAAGGATATACCAGAATGTGACCATCAGCCCAAACCAGATTACTGAGCCCAGGAAAAAAGGCTCGGGCCTGATTTTCTTCGTATAAAAAAGCACGGCCGAAACAATGGCGAATACATTGACCAGTATCATCAGTATCCGGATTTCCGGCCGCTGAATAAAATGATACCGCAAACCCTGGATGACCTTTTTTTTATCGTACGCAAAACTGAACTGCATGCGGTAAAAATAGACAGATTTTTATTAGGGAAGCAGGGCAGCTTGCAGGGGGGAACGACCAGGGGCCGCAATCTTAGCCCCTGGTTGCTGACAGTCTTCAATTTATTATCTACAGCAATCCGTCCAATGTGAGGGCAGTATAATACAAAGCTCCGATGGTTGGGCCTCCGGCATATTCAATATGCCGGTTGTTCAACAGGTTGGTTCCCCCGATTTTCAATTGACAGTGCTGGCCTGATAAACGTATAGTGAACTGGGCATCGATGGTATGGAAAGCCGGCAGGCTGGCTTCAGACACCAGCGGACTTTGCCAGAGAAAACCGTCCTGCCATTTCCAAATGATATTGAATCCGAGATATTTGGTAAGATTTCTGTTACCGAATGAAATATTGGACACCCACCGGGGGGTATTAAACCCGGTAATAAATAAGTCCTTCGTGCCAAGCTCATTCATATCATTGAAACTCAGGTTACCGGAAGCTGTAAAGTTTTTATATACGCGGTAGGATATACCCAACGTTCCGCCATAAGATGTATAGGTATTCTTTGCATTGGTATACACCCGATACCTGTCCTGGCCCTTACTGGCCGCATTCCCGCCGCCGGCTGCAGTTGGATCCCGGTTGCGGTCAAGCATTGCTATAACAGCTGCATCGGAGCCGATGGTTTCCCCAATAGGCACATATACTTGTATCTGCCCCAGAAATCCTTTATAAACATTCAGATATGCATCCGCATCCAAAGAAAAACGGTTATGCAGCCAACTGGTTTTATAACCTGCTTCTAATGACCGGATAGATTCCGGTTTCCCCTCGGGCAAGTTTGCCGGTTGCAGCAGGTTCCTGTTAGCCAGTGCTGCTGCATCGGAGTTACCCGCCGCTCTGACTGCCGCATTAAAATCTGCAACCGAGGCCTGGGTATAGCTATTCTCCCTGAAACCAAGTCCCTGATCGATAACCGGCAGGATACCTACCCGCCTGACCCTGCCGTTATTGACAAAAGAAAGGGCCTCAAACAGTGCGGGGTATCGATATCCCTCCTGGTAGGTGAGCCGGAAAGACTGCTGGTCATGCATCGTATAAACAAGCGCAATACGCGGTGTAAGGGTTGCTTTAAAAGCAGGGTTGTCATCAAAACGCAGAGAGCCGGTCAGTTTCAAAGCTTCTTCCCAAAATGTTTTCGTAACCTGTACAAAGCCGCCAAATTTTTTATAATAAATATGCTTCCCGAAACTTCCATCGGGTAATGCGGTATTCCGTTCCGACAGGGGTCTGCTGAAATCTACAAAATTATTGCCATCGGGTATCAACTCATACACCCTGCAATCTGCCCCTGCGAGAATTTTAGCAAACCGGATCTGGCCTGTAAAATCCCATTGCGCTTCCGCGTGATAGAGGTTGCTTTTTTGTACCAGTGCCGCGCCTCCGGTAACCGGTGCGTCGGGTATGCTGGCAGAACGGATATCCCAATTATTGATATGGATAATCGTATCCTTCAATGCCGCGAAACGGGCGGTTCCGGGTTCTGCCCTGCCCAAGTCTGCCTGGCTCCTCGCATATTGGGTAGCTGCAACAAGATTAGCGGAACTCAAGGCGCCCCCATGTGCTGATGCATAGGCTAAAAGAGCATTCTTATATTTCGCTCCCCACACACCGGCGCTCCCTCCCGTGTAAAGATCCAGATTATCCGCAAGCGGTTTTACATTATAAGAATCACCGGTATTCTCCTGTGAGAGATACACCTGTAAGCTGAGATGCTGGGTCTTAAGTTTCAACTGGTGATTCTGTACCGAAACATTTTGCAACTTAACTTTATTACCCCGCTGAAATACACCATCCATTTTTCCGATTCGATAGCTATAGCTGATCTCTGCAGATGGGGTAATGCGGTAATGCAGGGCCGCATCCAGCTTTAAATTGGATACTTTAGGATCCACAAGATCTTTTTCCCAGTAACCCGTACGTGCCACTGTCAGGGTCCTGTTCGACTGCCCATCAATTGTAAGCCCGGTAATAGATACCGTGTTACTGCCGGCCAGCGCATCATCCCCGTATTTATTCCAGCCATCATAGGCAATATTGTTGGTGCCGTTCAGTACCGGATATGCCGGGTTAGCGGTGTTTTTGGAATTGGGATTTTGATCCAGTCGGGTGTCGGACACCCAGTCTGTGCCTTGCAGGTAACTGGCATTAATTTTAAAAGCCCAATGGCTGCCGAACGCATGGGCATACCGAATAGCAGTTTCTGTCAGGATACCTGCGGGTGCGTCTTTCCCGTCTACCTGATTAACCCCGGTTCGCTGAAACAAGCTCAACCCCTGTGAATGAAAGGGGTCACGTGTTATCAGGTTAGCCATCCCATTGATGGCATTCAAGCCATACAAGGCAGATGCTGTTCCGGGCGTCACTTCGATGCTTTGGATGTCCAGTTCTGTGGGCCCGATCGCATTCCCCAAAGGAACGCCCAGGGTAGCCGCCTGCATATCAATACCATCTACTAATTGCATGAACCTGAAATTGTTTGGAATATTGAAGCCGCGGGTATTGGGCACCTTGAATGTAATGGATGAAGTGGTAAATTGTACACCCTTGATATTCCCCAGCGCATCATAAAAACTCGCTGCAGGAGTTTCCTTGAGTGCTTTCAAATCCAGCTTTTCAATGGCAACAGGCGATCGGAGGATTTTCTCCGGTGATCTGGAGGCTGTAACCACCACATCATTGGCCAGGTACACCTGTGAAATCATCGCAATGGGTGTTTGCTCGCCAGGTTTACGGACCACGATTTCCCTATCCGCAAATCCTACCGACTGAACCACTAATGTAAAGGGTAAGGAATGACCTACCGCTAAAGAAAAATAGCCGGCCGAATCCGTTACCGTTCCATACTTCGATTGCTTTACCAAAACACTGACAGCAGGCAGCCCTTTATGGTTTTCATCAACAATACGGCCCGTAACGATCATATTACCGTTAAGCTGAGCCTTCGTAAAAATCGGAAGAACGATAAGCATACTAACTATGCCAATAAAAAAAGTTTTCATACAGTTGGTTTTGAAAAAATGATGTCATCCTGCTACAGGCAAAGCCTGGTATCAGTAATAAAAATTCATTGAAAAGGATCAGTAACTCAACAACATCGTTGAGCAAATACCCATGAAAAGGGACGGGCAGCGATATAATCGTACATCATATACTTGTTTTGTATATGGCCAAGCAGGACCAATATTTATTGTAACAGCAACCGGTTTACAACCTACCCTAAGGCTTAAAACAAGGGCCACATAGACATGCAGCCCGTTTCGATTGCTTGCCATATAGGGTGGTCATGGACGGATTTGAACCATCGTGCAAGGTTTTGCTGACCTGTGCCTCGCCGCTCGGCCACATGACCATTGTTGATACAAAGATTGCAATAAAATTATTATCCTACCAAATTAGTAGACTAATAATTTTGATTTTTTTTCCCGTCGTTGTAAACAGTACCGGGGATTGACGGGGTACTTGGCTGAAAATTATTGTGTGAAACTTTTCTCTAAAGAAGCAATGGCTTTCCGGGAGAGTGGTACAGGGCCTGCTGCAATGACAATCCGGTATCGAAAAATGACGGATTGTCCTTTGGCAAGATGAAAATGCAGGCTCTCTTTTCCTTTGGAGAACGCAGCCTGCCCCAGGGGGTTTGCAGCAAACAAGCCATAATTTCTTGCA
>CAZAOR010000213.1:0-6424 GCA_964486805.1 uncultured Sediminibacterium sp.
GGGCGATCATACATGCTGAAAAAAAGACACAGGTATGGATCAGCGACCTGACTGCTATTATTCCTGCGATTACCGGGAAGATAGAACTGGTCTATGAGGGAGAGCAGGAAGGCCCCTACCAGGTGGCCCTGAATCTCCTGGACAAATCCATCCGCAATCAGTTCGTGCAATACTTCCCCAACCCGGAACAACATAAAAAACGACGTAATACCGGTAAAAAATCGGCAGAAGAAAAAGAAATTGCTAATCCATACCAGGCCATCATCCGCTGGTTTGATGCCGGCAATCACCTGGACCTGCACCTGGATATGAAAGACGCGGACAGGATAGCTGCTTTATACAAGGTAGACGGCCTGTATGGTTTCGCGAAGAAATATTTTCCCCGCGCCAGTGAAACAGAAATAGCCCTTATGATGGAATTTGTCCTTCACGGACTCTCCGCTTATTCGATGATCAGCAAACAATTGATCGAAGGGAAAATCGCTTTCAAAGACCTGATGGGGAGCATCATGAATCTAAGTGATCTTGAAGAAGAAGAGGGGCCAACGGATTATTGAGGAATCCTCGGAAAATGAAAAGTGAAGAATGAAAAATCGGAGTGAAGACTAAAAATACTGCTTTAGCAGGGTATAGCGGTCAAAAGTCAATATCGAAGCGAAGGGGAGATCCCGACAGAGCCAAGCGATCGTCGGGTGAATATCGGAACGGAATCCAGACATCGGCATGCTGGTTGCTCGGGGATGAATAGTGAAAAATGAATGAAAGACGATTTCTCGGGGAGGTTGACGCAAACTCCGTATTGGCTATCCCTGATTTTCCACCTCATCCTTCCCACTTTGTCCTTCGTCCTTCGTACTTAAATAAGCTCTTTCAGGGTATCCGTTACCTTGTCTACTTCTTCTTTGGTATTGTGCTTGCTGAATGAGAAGCGTACAGTAACCTGGTTGGGATTGTTATTGATGGCGCGGATTACATGGGAACCCTGGTCGGCGCCGCTGGTACAGGCGCTGCCCCCGCTCGCACAGATATGGTGAATATCCATGTTAAACAGGATCATCTCGCTTTTTTCCGTTTTCGGGAAGGAAACACTGAGCACGGTGTACAGGCTTCGGCCAAGCGGATCGCCATTAAAGGAAACCCCCTTGATCTTTTTCTTCAGTTGTTCCATCATATAGATTTTCAAGCCCCGGATATAACTACTGTCCTGATCATAACCATCTGTTGCTATTTGCAGCGCTTTGCCAAATCCTACAATCCCATACAGGTTTTCGGTGCCAGCCCGCATATTGCGTTCCTGGCTGCCACCATGCACAAAGGGTTTGATCTTGACATTCTCGTTGATATATAGGAGACCTACGCCTTTCGGCCCATGAAATTTGTGGCCGGCTCCGGTGATGAAGTGCACCGGTGTATTCCGCAGGTCGAATGGGAAGTGCCCCACGGTCTGTACCGTATCGCTATGAAAAATAGCATTGTACAATTTGCAGAGTTCACCTACTGCCTGGATATCCAGCATATTGCCGATCTCATTGTTGGCATGCATCAGGGTAACCAGGCATTTTTCATCACTTTCTGCCAGCAGGCGTTCCAGGTCTTCCAGGTCGATATGACCATTGGGTAAAAGTTTTACATAACTCAGGGAAGCTTCTCCATTATGATACAGGTACTCAACCGTATGGGTCGTGGCATGATGTTCAATAACCGAGGAAATAATATGCTTGCAGCCCAGGTCACGCACGGCTGCTGTAATAGCCGTATTACTGCTTTCTGTACCGCCGCTGGTGAAAAATATTTCAGCCGGATGCGCATTCAGGATCTTGGCCACAAGCTTGCGAGCATTTTCGATAGCCATTCTTGCTTCCCGGCCATAGCTGTAAATGGAAGAAGGGTTGCCGAAATGCTCCGTCAGATATGGCATCATGGCTTCCAGTACCTGTGGATCGAGCGGGGTAGTGGCGGCATTGTCAAAGTAGATACGCTGTTGCATGCCTGCAAAACTAAGAAAAGCGGATGACAGTGAATGGCAAACGGTCAATATTGAGTGGCTAAAACGAACGACTGAAAATGAAAAGTAGGGATTACCGCAGCGGGGGATGAGTGGGCACCAGTCAATGAGATGATAGTGGTGCTGTGAGCCAGACAGATCCTGTTCAGTAGTATTTATCCTGACGAGCCGGCAAAAGCGGCGCATCGGGGGTTTCCCTTCGACTTTGACTATTCACTTCCTTACATCGCTTCCCGGATATCATTCATCAGTTTCTGTGCAATATTGGTGGCCTTTGTTTCAAGATTGCTTTCTGCGTAGATACGGATAATGGGTTCGGTATTACTGGTTCGCAGGTGTACCCAATCGGTTTCAAATTCGATTTTCAGGCCATCTTCCGTATTAATCGGGTTCTTTTTATACTTCTTGCGGATATGATCAAAGATTTTTTTCAGATCGAAACCAGCGGTAAGCTCGATCTTATTCTTACTCATGAAATAATCGGGATAAGTGCTCCGTAAACGCCGGGCCGATTTTTTTTCACGGGCCAGGTGGGAGAGAAAGAGGGCAATACCAATCAAGGCATCACGGCCATAATGAAGATCCGGGACTATGATCCCTCCATTACCTTCGCCGCCGATGACTGCATGCACTGCTTTCATCTTTTTCACTACGTTCACTTCCCCTACGGCGCTGGGGGTGTATTCGCCACCATGTTTGAGGGTTACGTCTTTCAGGGCGCGGGTGGAAGACATATTGCTGACGGTATTCCCTTTTTTATGGCGTAATACATAATCTGCAACTGCAACCAGGGTATATTCTTCACCAAAAAGACTGCCGTCTTCACATACAAAACAAAGCCGGTCAACATCGGGGTCAACTGCGATGCCGAGACTGGCTTTCCGGGTATTCACTTCATTACAAAGTTCCCGCAGATTCTCTGGCAAGGGTTCCGGGTTATGGGCGAATTTGCCATTGACTTCCTCATTCAGCACATGCACTTCTTTCACCCCGAGCGCTTTCAGCAGTAACGGGACCGCAATGGCGCCAGTACTGTTAATCGCATCAACCACAATATGGAATTTAGCTTTTTTAATAGCCGGAATATCCACCAGCGGATATTGCAGCACTGCATCAATATGCTGCTGCAAAGCTGTATCATTGGTACGGTAACTGCCTAACTGATCAACCGGGGCAAATAGGAACTCCTCTTTTTGGGCCAGCTCGAGTACTTTGGCGCCGGCTTCGCTGCTGATAAATTCACCATCCTGGTTCAGTAATTTCAATGCATTCCATTCTTTGGGGTTATGACTGGCAGTCAGGATGATCCCGCCTGCCGCTTTTTCGAATACCACGGCCATTTCAACAGTGGGTGTGGTACTTAAACCCAGGTCAATGATATCCATTCCCAAGGCAATCAGCGTATTCACAACCAGTCCCTGCACCATGGCGCCGCTGATACGGCCGTCGCGACCGATGACGATGGTTTTATTGTCGGATTGTTGTAAAAGCCAGGTGCCGAATGCTGCAGTAAACCGAACCACATCCAAGGGACTCAGGGTATCTCCCGGCTTACCGCCGATGGTTCCCCGGATACCGGAGATACTTTTAATCAGTGACATGCAAGGATATTTAGGAAAGCAAACATAAATCAATTTTTTAATGCCCCGGCTCCCTAATTTTGTTGCACAATGTATCGTTTTATGCCGGACAGATCTTGGTTCAAGGACTGGTTCAATTCCCCTTATTACCACCTGTTGTATCAAAACCGGGACGAAGCAGAAGCTATACGTTTTATACAGACCCTCATCCGTTATCTCCATCCTTCACCCGGCAGCCGTATGGTTGACTATGCCTGCGGAAAAGGTCGACACAGTATCGCTCTGGCAGAAATGGGGTTCGATGTTACCGGTATCGATCTGTCGGCAGAATCTATTGCGGAGGCCAGGAAAGAAGAAGCGCCCAACCTGCATTTTTATCAGCATGATATGCGACGCCCGTTCTTTATCCATTATTTCGGGTATGCTTTTAATTTTTTCACCAGCTTTGGCTATTTCAAAACCAGGCGGGAACACGATAATGCCATCCGCACCATTGCACAAAGCCTGGTAAGCGGCGGTGTTTTTGTACTGGATTTCCTGAATGTCCGTTACGCCGAAGCCCACCTGGAAAAAACGCAGCGACTGCAATATGGGGAGATTACTTTTTATATATCCCGCTGGCAGGATGAAACCCATTTCTATAAGCAGATCCAGGTAACGGATCCGGAACATCCTTCACCGCAACACCTTTTTACCGAGAAAGTCGCCAAATTTTCGTTGGGAGATTTTACGGAAATGCTGGCCTACCAGGATATGCAGGTACAGGAAGTATTTGGTGATTATGAACTGGGAAGGTATGATATGCATCATTCCCCCAGGATGATACTGATTGCACGCAGGAAATAATCGAAAGAATAAAGCGGAAATAAGAAATTCTTCAGCATCCGCTTACAAACTTCTATTTTTCTGCAGGTGGTTTTGGCGCAGGATTCAACGGCATGATCCTTATACCGTACTTCCTGCCCACTGCGATATTGGAATGAAAACTGCTGTCGGGTTTAAGTACAGGCATCTGGTCTATCCGGGAACGATAAATATCCATCCCATGGCCATTGTTCCCGCTAAATACCAAGGGGTTTGATAACCCAAACACCATTGCATCCGCCGGTTTTCCCACAACAGGCAGGGTGTCCATTGCAGGCCGATGTTTGAGACTCAGACGGGATAGCTTGATACTTTCGGTCTGTGCCTGAGCAGTATAGCCAACCAAAGCAGCCATACCTGCCATGAAAAAACGAATCATGGTTCGGTATTTTATGTAAAAGTTACTTTTTTTTTGATTCCCCGCACAACCATTTACCGGGCAGCCAGGCTGCAACTATTCCGGGAACTGGATACCCATCCCCGTTATGGTTATCGTTTTTGCATACGACTTCCCCTCTCATCCTTTGTACTTCCAATTCATACTTCTCCGCTATCTTTATCCTATGTTATCCATCTTCCTATTAAACAGCTATTTCGATCAGTTATGGGAACGTGCGCGTGACTGGGATATGCGATTGTTCGTTTCCATCAACAGTAGCTGGACCAATAAATGGGTCGACAGTGTGTATCCCTGGTGGCGGGATGCCAATACCTGGATTCCTTTTTACTTGTTCCTGATTGTTTTTGCCCTGGTGAATTTCGGGCGAAAAGCTTATGCCTGGATTGGGTTTGCTGTTTTGACTGTTGCCCTGACGGATCAAATCAGCAGCAACTTCCTGAAAAAGTGGATTCAACGTCCCCGTCCCTGCCAGGATCCGGAAATGGCGGGCCATGTGCGGCTGCTATTGGACCATTGCTCCGGCGGGTTCAGCTTCCCTTCTTCCCATGCTACCAATCATTTCGGGTTTGCGATGTTTCTTTTTCTCACCTTGCGCCCCTGGATGAAAAAATGGGGTTACCTCTTATTTCTCTGGGCCGCCACTATTGCCTATGGCCAGGTGTATGTAGGGGTGCATTATCCAATCGATATCAGTTTCGGCAGTTTGCTGGGTTGTTTCCTGGGGTGGGTGACAGCCCGGCTTTACCGCTACTTTTTCCAGTCACCCTTTGAAAGTCTCCCTGCGCAGTCTTAGAAACAGGGGATAGATTTGGTTCAACAGGCGTCTCGCTTTTTCATCCGGGTAACCGGCATAAATATCATAGTCCTTGGGGGCTTCATTCACCGGTGAATGATAAGTGATGGTGGTATGGCGGATTTGGCCGAAACGAACACAGAGCCGCAGTGTTTCAAACCCGGTATAAGCCCGGAGACTTTCCAACAAAAACGGCAGATCAAAATCCACCTGTCTGGAGGTGGGTAAATAGTCGGACAGATAAAAAAGCAGGTCGGCCTTTCTCGCTAATAATACCTGTTGCTTCGCTACCAGGATTAGCTGTTCCCCCTCTCCGTCTACCAGGACATAAGGATAACGAAGTGCAGTTTCTGTATGGATCAGCAGGTATAAGGGGAATGCTGGCATGGGTGCAAGATTAGGAAAATTACGTGGGAGAACCATTCGCCGTTGGTTTGCGATCGCAACGGAAGCAGCAGCCCCGGGAGAAATCTCCCGGGAACACCGTGAGCCCGCTAATTCCTTATTTTTGATCGAACAATCCCGCCTGCATGATTTCCAACCGACTATTCCGGCTTTGTTTGTCAGGGTGCCTGGTCACCTATCTTTTGGGTATGTTCCTTATCCCATTGATGGACATCGATGCCGCACAGTATGCTTCCATCAGCCGGGAAATGCTGGAAAATCATCATTATCTCTGGCTCTTTGACCTGGGCAAGGATTACCTGGATAAACCGCCCATGCTTTTTTGGCTCTCATCCCAGAGTATGCGCATACTCGGCGTGCACGACTGGGCCTACCGG
>CAZAOR010000214.1:0-11634 GCA_964486805.1 uncultured Sediminibacterium sp.
GGTACTGCTGAATATCGCCGGCTCATTCGATACTGTTACCGGCTGCACCGTGATCCATTGATGCCGGGTATTTTGGATTTCGGGCAGGCTGTGATGGGCTTTTACAAAAGCAAGTATCTCCTGTTGCTCTGACTTCAGGGTTTCATCTAACTGACGGGTGAGTACATAAGTCAGTACGAAATAGAAACCGATACTTCCAATTAAAAAACTGAAGATGCTGGCAATGATGGTGAGTCTTTTATATCTGTCGAACAGCCGCATCACAATTGCATTTTATAACCGGCACCATAAACAGATTTAATGCAGTCAGATCCGCCGGCTGCCAGTATTTTTTTCCGGAGATTCTTGATATGGGTATACAGAAAATCGAAACTGGCCGGATAATCCATATCATCTCCCCATAAATGACGGCTGATGGCATTTTTAGACAGCACCCTGTTCCGGTTTACTACGAAGAATAAGAGTAATTGGTATTCCTTTTGTGTCAGGTCGAGTATTTTATCCTGAATACTCACGGTTTTCCCGGCTGTATCAATTACCAGGTAACCCGCATCAATCACGGATTGACCCTGGAATTGTTTCCGGCGGATAATCGCTGCAATCCGGACACTGAGTTCGGAAAGATGGAATGGTTTAACAAGATAGTCATCTGCCCCAAGCTGTAATCCTTCGATCTTGTCTTCCAGGCTGTTCCTGGCAGAAATTACAATAACACCATCCCGCTTACCCTCCTGTTGCCAGTGACGCAAAAGCTGTAAGCCTGTTCCGCCCGGCAATTGGATATCCAGGATGATGCAATCATACTCATGGCAATCAGTTTTTTCCTGGGCCTGTTCAAAGGTGCCGGCAGACTCACAGCGATAACCGGCCGCTGATAGGTAATCGCAGATACTCTTGTTCAAAGCTTTTTCATCTTCTACAACCAGCAGTGTCAATACCGGATACTTTTGGTACAAAATAGGTCTTAAATTCTGTAGAAAATCTGAATGGCGGGGAATGCTTTATTTTTTTCGCCTGCGTTTTGTCGTCGGATCATAAAGTTTGATTGCTTTTTCCAGCAATAACAGGAAGCCGGCTTCTGCCGGATGGTTGTTTTGACAGGCGGATGCAGCCAAATCATAAACATCTTCCCAGCGGAATCCAGCCAGGTAAACTGATTTCCGCAGCAGGGACCCGAAAGCAGCTACAGAGGCGGCAAGGCGGTAGCTGCTGTCAGCCTGGCTGATGTCCACCGGGTTATACGTTACGGGAAATTCCTGTTTGCGGGAAATCACCGATCCGGGTTTCCGGAAGACCAGATCGATATCGGCAACCGGCTTTTGCCACAGGGCACTGTCATTTGTTTTCCCGATCACTTCGAACATAGCCATCAGGGTATGGCCGCTGCCCACTTCTCCTCCTTCCAGTTGCAGGCCGGAATCCCCCGAATCCCGGGATGCATTGTCGAAACCGATCAGCCGGTAGGCTGAAAAATTCCCGGGCAAAAAACGAATACGCAGGTAGGTATTATCGGCCACAGCGTACATGGTTTGTGTGAATTCTTTCACCAATACCTTTTGGGCCTCTTCCATATTATCCAGGTAGGCAAAATTGCCATTGCCTTTTTTGGCAAGAGTTTCCAGTTTGCTGTCTTTGTAGTTACCCATTCCTACACCCAGACAGGTCAGATAGATACCGGTTTCCCGGTAAGAACTGATCAGGTTCTCTAATTCTTTTTCGGAACTTTCCCCTACATTGAAATCGCCGTCGGTGGCCAGGATTACCCGGTTGTTTCCCTTTGGTTGAAAGGATCGTTTGGCAAGCTGGTAAGCAATACGGATCGCATTTTCACCGGGCGTGTCACCGCTGGCAGTCAAAGAATCAATTACCTGGATGATCGTCTCTTTGCGGTCTCCGCTGGTAGGGGGTAATGCGATACCCACCCCGCCGCCATAGGTTACGATGCTGAGCGTATCAACTGACCGAAGGTTATCTGCCAGTAATTTAAATGCAGATTGTAACAGTGGCAGGCGGTTAGGCCGGTCCATGGAACCTGAAATGTCAATCAGAAAAACAAGGTTGGAAGGCGGCAGGCTGTCGAGTTGCAGCATGGGAGCCGCTATCCGGACGAATAGGAGTTTGTTGGCAGGATTCCATGGACAGGAACTGAATTGCGTTTTACACAAGAATTGGGTTCGTTTATGCGGAAAAGCAGCTGAAAAGTCGAAATAATTGAGCATTTCCTCGATACGCACTGCATCCGGCGGAACCCGCATTTCGTTGTTGAGAAAACGGCGAACATTACTGTAGGAGGCCTTATCCACCGAAATGGCAAAGCCGGTTTCCGGGTAACGGTCCGCTTCAATAAAGGGATTTTCAACCAGGGAGTGGTAGCTTTCTCCCATCAGGGCAGGGTTAAATATATAATTAACCGGCAGGTTGGTTGTGAGGGAATTACGCTTGCCGGGATGCAGGAGCTCGGTTGTGGCCAGTCTTTTCAGGATATAATGCTGGTACTGGCGTGCATCAGTTTTACTGCGCAGGGTTTCAAATCCTTCCAGGCTAAGGGTCATGGAATCTGTCGGCTGGTGCAGGGGAATGCCGAAAGTGCCGGCCGAACCCGAATAATAGGGGGCGCTGCCTTTTGAGTCCAGGGTAATTCTGACTCCCTGCAGCAGGATGCCTTGTTCGTCTCTTACTTCTCCCCGCAGATAGTACTGTGCCTGAACAGGCACAGCAAATCCCAGGCAGAACAAGCAGACAAACGATTTCATCGAATGGCCTTTCTACAAGGTAACGCGAAATATCCGGCAATTATTGAATCCCGGACCGATTTGGCGGAATTTTAGGCTTCTTCAGCCAGTTGGTACAATTCGCGGATATTCCTTCCCAGCCCATCATAATCAAGCCCATAACCCAGTACAAATTTGTTGGGGATGGTAAAACAACAATAGTCGATCGGAACTTTGAATATAGTCGCATCGGGTTTGTGCAGCAGCACTGCTATTTTGAGGGAAGCAGGTTGCTGGTTATGCAGTTGCGGTAAAAACTCATGCATGGTTTTACCGGTATCGATAATATCTTCCAGCACAATGATATGCCGGCCGTTAATATCGGTATCCAGTCCGATGGCCGTAATAACCTGACCACTGGATTTGGTGCCTTTATAAGAAGCCAGTTTGATAAAACAAATTTCCGCTTCTATTGTCAGTTCTTTGAAGAGATCGGCTGCAAACATGAATGAACCGTTCAGGATGGCAATAAACAGTGGCTTTTTACCGGCATAATCCCGGTTGATGGCTGTTGCCAGTTCTTTTATTTTTTCATGGATAACCGTTGCTGACAGGTAGGGTACAAAATGCTTATCATGTACTTGCATGCAGTGGAAGGGATTAGATTTGAAAAATACGGAATTATCAGCGTTTACGGGCCGCCGGTTTATTCTTTGTTTCAGGACGTAAGCGGATGGAGACCCCGGGTTTAAGCGGGGTGTTTTCACTGCAATGGTTATAGGCCAGCAGGCTTTCAAGCCGGATACCCTCATCCTGGGCGATCTGATAAAGCGTTTCACCCGCCCGAACCGTATGTGTTTCATCCGCGCCTTTTTTATCTTTTTTTTCCAGGTACAACAGCCTGTCATTGGGCAGGATGTCCACGGGCGGCATTTCATTGTACGCAAAAAGCTTATTCAGCGGGATATCGTATTGACTGGCCAATGATAGCAGGGCAGTTCCGGCTTTGGCATATAATACCCGGGCATGGTTGATGGTGAAAACGCCATCCGGATACTTAGCGGAAGGGTGCCTGGCGGAGTCATCCGGTGAAGGATTACCCGGTGTAGCTGCTTCTCCGGGAATACTGTCGGCAGGTTCATTGGGCGTCTCGGCCAATCCCGGCTGGGGGGAGGAACTTGTTCCGGCTGGATGCACCAGTGTCGCGATAGCTGTCGTATCTTTATTAGCAGTGCCAGGTGTCGGCGGCTGCTGATGCATTTGTGCAATTGCTTCCAGGCTATACTGCTGAAGATGGTAGTCCTGAATGAGTTTGATCAGCCGTTGCGGATAAGCGGGGCTGGTAGCATAACCCGCTTTTTTCAGTCCTTCGGCCCAGGCGGTATAATCAGCCGGATCCAAATGAAACAAGGGGGCATAATTAGGCCTGGATCGCAGGAAATCGGAATGATCCCGGTAAGAAGCTGCGGCATCCGGGTAAACCCGGAAACATTCTCCTTTTTCATCGTCATCATGGTAGGTTTTAGGGCCGGTCCATTCGGTTTTACACTTAATGCCGAAGTGATTATTGGAACCTTTTGCCAGCTCACTTTCACCGGACTGTGATTCCAATATGCCTTGTGCCAGAGTTATAGCGGCTGGTACTCCGGTCCGGATCATTTCTTCTATGGCCAGTCCCTTGTAGGTGTCTACATATTGTAATACTTTTTCCGGCTGGGCATTACCGCTTGTTATAGCCAGGCAGGTCAGGAAAATAATCGTGTAACGCTTCATTCTTTCTTCTTTATCAAAAGCAACCCGTCACGGATGGTCAATAAAACCTGCTCTGTGCGGGTATCATTTTTTACATGTTCATTAAAAGCCTGTATGGCCTGGGCGTTCTTGCCGGTAATGGGTTCTGCCAATACCTCCCCATGAAAAAGAACATTATCAGCAATGATCCAGCCGCCGGGCCTTAATTGCGGTAAAACCAGTTCATAATAATCTGTGTACGCTGTTTTATCCGCATCAATAAAAACCAGATCCCAGCAATATTCAAGGGTCGGCAGGATTGCTTTAGCAGGTCCCAGGTGCAGGTGTATCTGTTTTTTATATATAGATCTGTCAAAATAAGCCTGTGCAATAGCGGCATCGGCCGCTCTTAACTCCAGGGTGTGCAATTCTCCGTCCGGTAGCAAGCCTGCTGCCAGGCAGAGTGCACTGTAACCGGTAAAAGTGCCTATCTCTAAAACGTATCTGGGGCGGATCATATTACTAAGAAAGCCCAGAAATTTTCCTTGTACCATTCCGCTCAGCATGTGGGCATGCGGGTGGTTGAGGCGGGTAAACTGGTGGATTTCTGCCAACAGGGCCGATTCCGGCGCCGTGTACCGGTCGGCATAGGCCTGTACCTGGGGCTGTATTGGGTCCATAGGCAAATATAGGCCCAATGCCGGGATAAGTGTTCAGTCCGCAGCTGCGGCATTTTCGACTGCGGGGTAGGAGATCAGCCAGAGCCCGATGAAGGTGATCAGACCATTGATGATCAGAATCTCGAGGCCGATTTCAAAAGAACCGAAGAGCGCTTGCTGGTAATGATCCAGCAGGTAGCAGAGGATGGGAGCGGCCACACAGATATATGGCACCAGTTTATCCTTCACCTTTCTTTTCAGCAGGATGCCAAATGTGAACAGGCCCAGCAAAGGCCCATAGGTATAGGTGGCAACTTTCAGCAAGAGACCAATCATGCTGGAGTCATTGACCCATTTGAATACCATCACAAAAAGCAGGAACAGGATGGCAAACAGGAGGTGAATACGCTGACGTAGTTTTTTCTTTTGCTGATCGTTGATATCGTTGCGGCGCTGCATGCCAAGAATATCAATGCAGAAGGAGGAAGTAAGGGCAGTGATGGCACCATCAGCACTGGGAAAGAGCGCTGAGATCAGGGCTATGATGAATATCACAGAAACAAAGGAGGGCATATGGTCCAACGCAAGGGTCGGGAATAGCTTATCTCCGTTGACAGCCAGGTGCAACTGGTCGGCGTACAGGTAAAGCAGGCCCCCCAGGAACAGGAAAATAAGGATGACTGCCATGAGCACCAGCGACATGGAGATGATATTTTTTTGAGAATCTTTCAGGGTTTTAACGGAAATATTTTTCTGCATCATCTCCTGGTCCAGCCCAGTCATCGTAATCGTGATAAAGGCGCCGGCCAGGATCTGTTTTACAAAAAACATCTTGCTGTTGGGGTCTGTAAAAAAGATACGGGAATAGCCTTTATTGCTCATTTGATGAAGGCTCTCCCCTAACCCGATATGCAAGGCATTCAGGATATAAATGACACAGATGATCATACCGGCCAGCATACAGGTTGTCTGGAGCGTATCGGTCCAAACAATGGTTTTCACGCCGCCTTCATACGTGTACAGTAAAATCATGGCGAGGATGATCAGCGTGGTAAGCCAGAACGGAATATGGAAACTGTCGAGTATGGCTTCCTGCAGAATATTGACTACCAGGTACAAACGCGCGGTAGCGCCAAGCACCCGGGAAAGGATAAAAAAAGCAGACCCGGTTTTATAGGAAACGATACCGAGCCGGTTGTGCAGGTAATTGTAAATGGAAGTGAGATTCAGCCGGTAATAAAGCGGCAGCAGGATATAAGCGATAGCAATATAGCCAAGCAGGTATCCGATCGTGATCTGGAAATAGGCAAAAGCATCATGTGCTACCGCACCAGGCACACTCACAAAAGTAACCCCGCTGAGGGAAGTACCTACCATGCCGAATGCCACCAGCATCCAGTTACTGCTTTTATTCCCTATGAAAAAAGAGTCATTGGTGCTGTTTTTTCCCGTGTACCAGGCAACTGTCAGCAACAATAGAAAATATCCAATGACAAAGGAGAACAAGAGAAGAGGAGACATGCGATAGGATTATGGGTAATTACAGGATGGGAAAATAATAAAAATATCGGGTTTATGCGTATTTCTGCATGATTAAGCAGTTGGCAGACGGATGGCACCCAGCGTGACTTGTATAAACTGAAGTGCCGGTATCGTTCAAACAAAGATTTTAATTATTCCCTGTTCATGCTATAATTTTCCACCATGATAAAACGAATAACGGTATTCTGTGGTTCCCGGACAGGTCAGGATCCCCTATATGCCGAACAGGCCTGGCGGTTGGGTAAATTGATGGCAGACAAAAAAATCGGGCTGGTATATGGAGGGGGTAATAAAGGTTTGATGGGAGTGATCGCCAATGCAGTGATGGAAGCGGGTGGATCCGTAACGGGGGTGATTCCCAAAGTGCTTTTACAGTGGGAAGCACAGCATGAAGGGATCACGGAGCTGTTGATAGTAGAAGACATGCATGAGCGCAAGAAAATGTTATATGAATTGGGAGATGCTGCGATCATACTTCCGGGCGGGAATGGCACCCTCGATGAATTATTTGAAATGCTTACCTGGAATACCCTGCAAATACACAATAAGAAAATTGCCATCATCAATGCAGGCGGATATTACGATCACCTGGTGGCACATATTAACACCATGGCTGATCAAGGATTTCTCTATGATAACTGGCAGGAAAGATTGCTGGTTTGCGAAACGGCGGAAACCGCCATTACTTCCTTGACTTCGGTTTGAAATAAAAACCGAAACCTGCTCGGAAAACCGGGAGCGGGTCATTGAACTGATCCCGATAAGGAGAATTCGCATTCTGTAAAACATCCATCATCAGCGTAATATATGAATAGGCTGAACCAATCAGATGGGTCCCATAACCAACGCCCACCAGGAGGCTGCCCGCGTTGTTGTGATAGGTGCCGGTTTGATTGGTCGCCACATTTTTCTGGTTCAGAATAATCCAGTTGTATTCAGGTTGTACCTGGAAATGCAGGAAGCTCACCGGCCAGATGCGCAGGAAAGCACCCCCACCATAATTAAAATTCCGATAGCGGTAATTACTGAAGTCCGATGCATTCTGCGACAAGTAATTAATATTGGCGGCAATACCGGCATCCAGCCATTTTGTGAGACTGTAACCCAATTCCGGATTCAGTCCCACACTGAATGAACTGCTCGCTAACGAGAGGTTCAGACCTGTTCCCAGAAACATATGATCTCGCTGAAATTTTTTACTCCCTGTTTCGGTATCCCCCTGTGCAAACAGAGAAACGGAGCAGATCAGCAGGAGGAAAAAAAGGATACAGGGTTTCATGCAGAATATTTCTGCAAAGAAACTGATTTCATCTCCGATAATTTTTTTTCTGTGTCTAAAAAAATGTTAGGATCAATAGAAAGCTCTCAAGTATCCCGGGTTTTTATTGAAAATTGTATGAAACGCATACCACACCAATATGTCAGAAAAACACATCCGGTTTTTTTGATTCGGGGAATGCGCTACTTTTGTCCTCTAACTTTCGTTTGTTTGTTTATGATTGCGTCCATGGCTTCTGAACAGATTCCGCAAAACAAAGATTTTGGTTTTCCCGCGCATACCCGGGTTCATTACCAGTTATCGCCGGAAGAACTGGTGGAACAAACCCTGGTTCGCGGTCAGGGCGTGCTTAATGATACCGGGGCGCTTTGCATCCGTACCGGTAAGTTCACAGGCCGTTGTCCTAAGGACAAATTCATAGTACGGGATGTCATAACCGAAAACAAAGTGAACTGGGGCGGTTTCAACAATCCTGTGCCAGAAACGGTTTTCCTGCAATTGCGGGATAAAATGCTGGAATACCTGGGCAGGAAAGAAGAGATCTGGATACGCGATGCCTATGCCTGCGCCGATCCCTCTTTCCGGCTCAATCTGCGGGTCATCACAGAAAACCCCTGGAGTAACCTGTTTGCCCATCATATGTTTCTGCGGCCCTCCCCGGCTGAACTGAGCGATTTCCATTACGACTGGCGGATTATACAGGCACCCGGCTTTGAAGCAGACCCTGCAGAGGACGGCACGCGGGAACCCAATTTTGCAATCATCTCTTTCACACACCAGACCATCCTGATTGGGGGAACCGGTTATACCGGCGAAATCAAAAAAGGCGTATTCAGTGTGCTGAATTTTTTATTGCCGCAAAAAGCTGTTTTGCCGATGCATTGCAGTGCCAACCAAGGTGCAGGGGGCGATGTGGCCATTTTCTTTGGCCTCAGCGGCACCGGTAAAACGACTTTAAGCGCCGATCCTGATCGGTACCTGATTGGAGATGATGAGCATGGCTGGCACGATGGGGGCATCTTTAATTTTGAAGGCGGTTGTTATGCCAAGACGATTGACCTGAATGAAGCAAAAGAACCGGATATTTTTCACGCCATCCGTGCCGGGGCCCTGGTTGAAAATACTTGTTTTTTGCCTGGTACCCGCCGCATCGATTTTTCGAACAGCTCCATTACCGAAAATACGCGTGTCAGTTATCCGATCCACTATATCCATCATGCATTGAACCCGAGTTGCGGCGCGATCCCCAAGCACATTTTTTTCCTGACCTGTGACGCATACGGCGTTCTGCCTCCTGTCAGTCGTTTAACCCCTGGACAGGCCATGTACCAGTTCATCAGCGGTTATACTGCCAAAGTGGCCGGCACTGAAGCGGGGGTAACGGAACCCAAATCCACCTTCAGTGCCTGTTTTGGTGCACCCTTTATGCCCCTGCATCCAGGTACCTATGCGACCATGTTAGGGGAGAAGATGAAAACACACCAGGTTAAAGTCTGGTTGGTCAATACCGGCTGGAGCGGCGGACCCTATGGTATCGGGAAACGGATTTCCCTGCCCTATACCAGGGCATTGATTGCTGCTGCGATGGCGGGCGAACTGGACAAGGTAGCCTATGAAAAACACCCGGTATTCGGGGTGGAATTCCCCCTGTATTGTCCCGGTGTGCCGGAAAAAATATTGAACCCACGCAGCACATGGGCAAATCCTATTGCCTATGATGCCACATCCAGGGACCTGGCTGCCCAATTCATCCGGAATTTTGAGCCCTATGCCGCCGGTGTATCGGATGAAATTCTAGCCGCGGCTCCGAGGATCTAACCAAACCAATTGCTTTTAAGCCGGCCTGGCCGGCACCGTTTCTCTCGATTGCTTGTCTGCAGGAGGACTCCCCCAAAGGGAGTCTTCTTTTTTAACCCCTGGGATAAGCTGGTTTATTGCTGTATATTTATTAGCTGCATCTTACCCTGGCCGAATAAATCCAATGCTGTGAAAACCACCACCCAAAGCCCGCTGCAAAAAGAGAATAACTCAAATGCTGAATCGATCGCCCGCAATACGCGGATTCAATCCGATCCTGGCGAAAGCCAGGCAGGTCTGCCGGTCCAGTTGATGCGTCAGGTCAGATACCGCAGCCTTTGGGGCGGATACAAAACAAAGGAGGTTCCGGATGATTATGTTCTTAAGAAGGGTGAGGAGTTTCTGCGACAACAAGCCTGGGGCGCCGGCGCCGGTGCCAGCAGGCCTGCCGCCGCAGGGGGAGGGGCAGGTGCTGGTGCAGCAGCGGATCCTATTTCCAATCTTTCCAGCCTGGTAAAGCTCACGGCTAGACCGGCTGCGCAAATGCCTGCTCTTGATCCGCAGACTCAGGCTTTGGAACAGCCGTCTCCGCTGAAAAATCCCATCAATTATGTCAAAAATAAAATCGCATCAGCCGGTGCAATAACCCGTGCTGATGTAGTGGCGGCCGCCAAATCCGGCGCGATTGGCGCGGTGCCCATTGTTGGTCCGGCGATCAATGCATATCGGGAATATCATAAAGAGGGCGCCGCCGCCGCTGCACATACCCATATTGCCGGCATGACTATGCCCCCGGTTCCAGGTGCTTCCGCAGCTGCTGGAGCGGCAGCATCAGTGCCTGCCATGTATGCTGCCGGACATGCCGGTAAAAAGAAAGATGCGGTCATTAAGGGAGTAGTAGGTACCATAAGCGGTGCCGCAGGTCAGTTGGTTGACCCAACTGGTTTGGCAGGCAAGGCCCTGGCATCCGGGGCTACTGCCGCAACCAAGGCCGCCATAAATGTTGCAGGCGGGAAAATGACAGGAGGCAATAAAAACCTTTCGCTTGCAAAAATGCAGGCGCGTACCCAAAAACCGATGATGCCGGCTGAATTCCATGCTGCCTCTGCAGCTGCATCTGCCATGTCGGAAGAACAAGCAGCGCTTGCAAGGAATGAAGTGGTGCCTTTCAGGCCAATGATGTCAGCGGATGAAGCAGCACGCATGTCGCATCTGGTAGCAGGCAATATCCCGGGGCAAGCCTGGGGGCCTGAAACGGATCCGAAAGCACATACTGGACGGGAAGCAGAACTACGGAATGGACAGGCGGCTTTGGCAGCCTATAAGCCCGGAGGAGCAGGGGCTGGGAGCGCAGCAGCACCGGCTTCTCCTGCGGCTGCGGGCGGGCAATTAGCCGTAACCGATCTGGAATAACAAATAACAGGGATAATCGCTTGACTGGAATCGGATAAGAGACCCGGCATTTTTTTAAAATAACCCAAACAGGGTGCTGTCTACCTTGCTGAGGATATCTCCGAAATTTTCATCGTTTTCAGCAAATTTGTTTTTATCGCAGTCAATGATCAGCAGGGGGCCTTCTTTGTAACCGTCAATCCATTTATTGTAATACTCATTTAAGCGTTTGAGATAATCCAGCCGGATATTCTCTTCATATTCCCGCCCTCTTTTTTGTATTTGTGCAACCAGGGTCGGCACGGAAGCTTTCAGGTAAATGAGCAGGTCCGGCGGCTGCACCATTGATTTTAAAGTTTGAAAAAACAGGAAATAATTGTCGAAATCCCTTTTGCTCATCAATCCCATTTCGTGCAGGTTGGGCGCAAAAATATTGGCATCCTCATAAATGGTACGGTCCTGTATCACGGTTTCAGTGCCATGGTGGATCTCCAGTAACTGGTTGAGGCGACTGTTCAGAAAA
>CAZAOR010000215.1:0-3175 GCA_964486805.1 uncultured Sediminibacterium sp.
CCCTCACGGGCCTGGTAACAGAAATCAGCCAGTCGGTAAAAGATCCACAAGCCGGTGTCAGTGTGTTTGAGCGGGCAAAAGCAAAAGACATGATCCAGGCAAATTCGCCTGCATCCCAACAAGAAGCAATGCACCGAAAAGTCTTTGAAGTAGGAGCAATGGGTTCCGGTTCTGACTATTCGGCATTCATTCAGCATGCCGGCATACCCGCACTGAATATCGGGTATGGCGGAGAGAATGGCGGGGGAGAATATCATTCGATTTACGATTCTTATGATGATTTCCGGCGGTTCAAGGATCCCGGATTTGTTTACTGTCTGGCACTGGCACAAACAGCCGGCCGGGCTGTACTCCGCATGGCCGATGCGGACCTGCTCCCCTTTGATTACCGAACCTTGTATACAACCGTGAAGGGCTATGTACAGGAACTGGTTAAAAAAACCGATCAGATGCGGGATGCAACGGCTTCGGAAAATGAAGTGATCCGGTCCAATAGTTATCAAATAGCTAAAGATCCCCGTCAACCATTGGCCGCCCCGCAAATAAAACCGGAAGTACCTTACCTGGATTTTGCCCCGCTGTTGAATGCGGTAGCAGGCCTGGATAAGGCAACTGCTAATTGGAATACGCGGATAAAAAACGCCGCAAAAAATGCAGACGATACCCTGCGCCTGAATAAAACCCTTTACCAGGCAGAGCAGGAATTGTTGAGTGCAACCGGGTTGCCGAGAAGATCCTGGTACCGGCATACTTTGTATGCACCGGGATTTTATACAGGATATGGCGTAAAAACAATGCCGGGCATCCGGGAAGCAATGGAACAACGCAACTGGACCGAAGCGCAGGAACAAATAAAAACGGTGGCAGCCGCCATCGGGAAGTTTACAGCCTACATCTCGAAAGAGATACCATAGATAGAAATACCGACGCTATGCAGGGGGATTGCCGGGACAGATAATGCAGGAATCCGATTGAAAAATCCGGCCCCTAAGCTGGGTTAAAGGAGGAATGGACGTATCTTTATTGGGTAATGATCAAGCAGGTTGCGGGGGTTGTTGTGCACCCATTCCTGTCAGGAACGTTATGAAAAAAAGATTGCTTGTCATATTGTTTGCGTGCTGCGCGGTGACCAGCCTGAATGCCCAGGATAAATCCTTAAATGCTTTTCAGAAAAAAAGACTGGTCTGGGGTCAGGACACACTGCCCTACAGAATATTGTATCCGCAGAAATATAAAAAACACAAAGCCTACCCGCTTATCGTTTTCCTGCACGGTTCCGGAGAAAGAGGCAGCGACAATACCCTGCAATTGCTGCATGGTGGCAATTTGTTTGTGCAGAAAAACATGCGCAAATATTTTCCCGCAATTGTGGTTTTCCCGCAATGCCCCAAAGACAGCGCCTGGTCAAGGTTTAACAGGAACGGCCCCCATCGGGAAATATCCTTTCCCCAAAATGCCGGGATGACCCGGCCAGAAGAAATGGTCAAATACCTGATCGACAGCCTGGTTGCAGCAGGGATAGCAGATGACAGGCGTATTTATTTGGGGGGACTTTCTTTGGGCGGATTCGGAACCTATGATCTGCTGACCCGTTACCCGGATTATTTTGCGGCGGCTTTCCCGATATGCGGAGCAGCCAATATTCCGCTTTTCCTGCGTAATGTAAGAGAAACGCCTATCTGGATATTCCATGGTGCAAAAGACGATATTGTTCCGCCCGATTTCGACCGGGACCTGATCAAAGCGCTTATGACACGCGGGCAAAACAATGCTTCTTATACTGAATATCCGATGGCCAACCACAATAGCTGGGACAGCGCATTCGCGGAACCCAAGTTGCTGCCGTGGTTATTTGAACAAAAGAAGAAAAGAGTGCAGTAAACCGCGCGGTACTAAATTTGCAAAAAAGCAAGATTGATCAGAAAAATAATTTTATCGGCGCTTTTATTGCCAGCCATCGGAAAACTTAGCGCACAGCCAACAACCGGAACGATTCGTCAACTCTTATTCAGAAGCGTATATGTTGTGCCGCATAACCTGCCGTTTAAGGGAACAATAGTTGGCGGATTATCGGGGATTGATCTGGACCCCGGAACAGGCCAGTATTACCTGATCAGTGATGACAGATCAGCGATCAACCCGGCGCGGTTCTATACTGCCCGGATAGGCATCCGGCAGGACGGGATTGATACCGTGATATTTCAAAATGTAACGATGCTCCTGCAGCCCAATGGAAAACCCTATCCCAATTCCCAAGAAGATCCTATACATACGCCGGATCCGGAGGCAATGCGGTATAATCCGGAACCCCACCAACTCGTTTGGTCCAGTGAAGGGGAAAGAATTGTGAAGGCAGGGGATACCGTGCTGGAAAACCCGGCCATTACCACTATTCAGCCGAATGGGCAGTTTGTTGCTGCGTATACCCTGCCCCCCAACCTTACCATGCATGCAACAGAAAAAGGGCCCAGGCAAAACGGGGTATTGGAAGGAATGAGTTTCGCAGACGGATATAAAAATCTCTGGGTGAATGTAGAAGAGCCCCTGTATGAAGACGGTCCGCGCGCAGACCTGACAAAGAACCAGCCCTATGTACGTTTCCTGAAATTTGATGTGGCCACCGGGAAAAATACGGCACAATATGCTTACCCGATAGACCCGGTAGCCCATGCCCCCCTGATACCCGGCAGCTTCATGATCAATGGGGTACCCGATATTCTATGGTTGGGTAATAACCGCTTGCTGGTGATTGAACGTTCTTTTTCAACCGGAAGAATAGCTTGTACCATCAAGTTGTACCTGGCCGACCTGAGTGGGGCGCAGAACATCAAGGGAGTAGCTTCCCTGCGGAAATCCCCGCCGCAAAAACCGGTAAAGAAAAAGCTCTTACTGAATATGGATCTGCTGGGGCGTTATATTGACAACATAGAGGGGGTAACCTGGGGTCCGCGTCTTGGAAATGGTCACCAAAGCCTGATACTGGTATCAGACAATAATTTTGCACCCTTAGAAAAAACACAGTTCTTCCTCTTAGAAATAGTGCCATGAAATTAGAAGCCGGAAGGAATATTTTTTTCGGGTCGATATTTTTGGCCTTGTTGTTTTTCTCCTGTCATCAACAACCCGCTAATCCCGACCTGCCCCATATTATCATAGAAACCGCCAAAGGGAATAT
>CAZAOR010000216.1:0-4736 GCA_964486805.1 uncultured Sediminibacterium sp.
TTTGGCGTTGGGCTGGTGGCGAAGCACGACTTCCAGGTTACCGGAACTGGCTGCACCTGTTGTGAATTTATCCTGCAGACCGATTTCCAATGGCGGATTATTGGTATCCTTATCCGTTCTTACAACAACAAGATTCGCCCCGGTAACCGTAAAACAAATCAGGTGATAATTTCTCCTGTCATATATTTCGGAAGTGATATCACCCGCTGGTGTTGTAGTTTCATCGAGGAACTTTACCTGTACGGTATAGGTGGTATTCGCCTTTAAAGTAACACCTGCATTCGACACGTCAAGCGGCATGCCTGGCAGCTGCTTTACCGAGCGGGTTTGTACGTCGGAACTGTTGGCAGAGTTTGTGATCACTAACTGGACAGTTGTCAAAAACTCATTGCCGGGTACGGGCGGGGAAACTGCTGTTTCATCTTTTTTACACCCTTGGAATAACGCGCCTGCCAGCACGAAGACTCCCAAAACGATTGCTAACTTTTTCATAATGGATGGTTTGTGTTTTATAGTGAATGATTAAAAACTCAGTTTAGCCCGAAGAATAATATTGATGCCGAGATCGTCACAGTAGTAACGGAAGCGATTGAGGTAATCGCGATAGGCTACATTGGTTACATTGTCAACCGACAGGTTGAGATTCAATGCATCTTTCCAGAGTTCGGTATTGCAGCCTACATTGATATTGAAGAGGGAATAACCCGGTGGTGGCGGTACATAATCACTATTCGGCGGCACCCTTGATTGCCGGAATACGCTGATATTTTGTAAACCGATATAAGCCTCTTTCAGGCGGCCCAGATCCGGCAACTGGTATTGAATGGAGTTATCCAGCCTGTCAGCAGGCATAAAAACAAGGTAATCATGAATCGCACGGTTCCATCCCCTTACAACAGAGGTTTTGGAGAGGATGGTAATCCTGTTAAATGGTTTATAGCTGATATCCAGGTCAAACCCTTTCAGGTTGGCATTTACTTGTGTGTAAACAAAATACGGGTAAGTACCGCTAATCAGTTGAATAGGCTGTAAGGTTGGTTTTGCATAGATGTAATTGTTAATCCGGTTATTGTACAGTACCAATTCAGCCGATAGTTTTTGATCAGTGTATTTCGCTGAAACCGTCAAATTGTAAGAGCGTTCAGACTGCAGGCTGGAGTCACCCCGTTCATAAGAAGCGGCGCTTAAATGAATCCCATCGATATATAATTCATTCACACTGGGTGCGCGCCATGCAGTTCCGATATTGGCGCTAAAGGAAAAAGCAGGGCTGAAAGCATAGCTTATTCCAAACGTACCGGTAAGGTTCTTATAATCCGTTGTATTATGATAGGTTTCCAGGGTAGTATTATTGAGCTTATATACCCTTAACCACCGGTAATCATACCTGATGCCGGCTTCCAGTGTCAGTTTATCTTTGCTGTACTTTTCTATGGCAAAGGCACCGCCGTTATAATTCCTGAAATTAGGTACGAGATAACGGATACCCCTGAATACATTGCCCTGTGTGGTACCGCTCAGGCCCAGGCTTCCGGAGAAATGGTTCTTCTCGGCCAGGGTATAGACAAACTCCAAAGAAGGTGTGCGGATCTCAAAACTGATCTGGGGTCTGCTCAGCACTGCCGGGTCAGTGGAATAAGGCAGATCAATATCGTATTCATCCCGCTTATTCCGCTGGGTTGCAAAAACAGCTTCCAGCTTGTTACCATTTTGGAATTTGTAATATGCGCTTGCTTTAAAAAGCGTGTGCACAATATACTGGTAAGTGCGGTCGATTTTATAACTGAAATATGAGGGCGTGATTGGTGTTGTGCGCGCGAAAGCAGCATAGAGGTCATTGATATTGCCTACATGCGATCCATCGAATATGCCCACTTTATTATGAAACTCACTGTAATACAGATCAACCCCATAAGCAGCTTTATGGTAGGCAAGCGCTGCAGAGAAATCACCTTCAAAAAGACCGGTGTTTTTTAGGTAATAGTGTGCGGTACGGAAATTACCTGCCCGTTTCAGGGTCCCCTGAACGCGCCAGCTCAACGATCCGGAATCCTTGATGCTCCCTTCAAGCATGGCAGAAGATGCACCCAGCCTCCCATTGCTGCCGGCAACCAGGTTGTACTCACCTGCCAGGCGCTTAGTGGGTTGCAGGTCTTTGGGCTCCAGCAGTATAACACCGGAAAGCGCATCGGACCCATAGCGGACACTTGCTGCCCCTTTTATAATCGTGATGCGTGAGGCAATAAAGGGGTCAATTTCAGGGGCGTGTTCCGATCCCCATTGTTGACCTTCTTGCCGGATGCCATTATTCAGGATCAGTACCCGGTTACTATGCAGGCCGTGAATGACTGGTTTCGAAATGGAAGGGCCAGTCTGAATGGAGTTAAGCCCCGTAATGCTTTTCAGACTTTCACCAAGCGTAGCTCCACGTGTTTGAAAAAGCGCCTGCCCCCTCAGGTTTGAGGCCGCAAGCGTGGCGATAGGTCCTTTATTGACAAAATCAGCAACTACTGTAACCGTATGCAAGCTATCAGCAGACCTGGTCAACGCAAAATGGATAACAGTATCCCGGGTAAGGTAGATTTCCTGCTCCAGCGAGTCGTAACCGATATATCTGACTAATATCGTATGATGCCCCCTGCACAGTGATCCCGTGGAGAATAAGTTCTGTTGTCCCTGGCCGGTTATCACAGGAACCCTGTCAACAAGAACAGTGGCAGATGGCAGCGGCAGCTTACTATCCCTGTCAGATATAGTACCAGTGATATGCAGGATACACTGGCTGCTTTGCTGTGCGAGAGTTACCTGAAAACTGAGCAGACATAAAACCATGCCAGCCATCCATTTGATTTTGATCATCTTTTGCTTGTTAAGTGTCGCCGTTCCCGGCATTACATGCCGGGCAGTAGCCTATGAGTAAAAAATTATTATCTGTTGTGACAAATCCATCCGGAAGTGTAAAAGATGTTACGGGTACAGGCAGACAGGTCAACTGACTACAGCGGATACACTTGAAATGTATATGATCTTTGCAATGCTTTTTTGTCAGCTTTTCGACAAGACTGGCATCCAGCGTATAATAAGCTCTGTTATTCTTATCCACGATCTTGTAAAACAGCCCCTTTTCACAGAAAAAATGCAGTATCCGGTAGGCTGTAATCCTGTGAATGCTGCCTTTCGACAGTTTTGTTATCTCCTGTGGTGTTATCAGGACACGCTTATTCAGGAGTAAATCAAGGATGTACGTCCGGGTAGAAGTAACGCTGATACCGCGTTGCCTGAAAATCTCAATCGCTTCTTTTTGCGACATAGATCAGGTAATAAATAAAATCAAAAAAAGGGTGCATGCCGCTAATGGCGGCAGATACAGGCAGGGAAGATGATTAACTTCTAACGGGTGGTGCCTTTAAGCAGCAGGAACAAATAACCTTATTGAAATAGGTTTTGTTGTCATATTCATTAACAGGAGCATATTGTTCATTGGCAAACCGGAACTCATCCTGGTGATCATCAATAAATGGGGTAGTGAAAGCATCCAGACAATGACAACCTACCGATGAAAACTGGGGCCCGTCAGTCGCATGTATGTTTTCAGTTTTGGCAGCATGTAACCAGTCGTGTACCCAAAGAAGGGTACTTTTCTGCAAAAAAACAAGGAGAAGCAGAACAGCCAGTGGCTTGGTATAGGTACGAAGTCGGTTCAAATTTTAAATGCAACTCTGATGCAAATATAAAAAATGCAATAATGTTACAAAAAATATTTCGCGTCTTTTTAGAACTTTTAGAGTAAAAAGGATAGCAATTTGTTTTCGAGGGAATCAGTTCATTGAAGGCAGGGTCTTTATTAAACACCTGGGCGGGAAATTCAATCACTTATCGGACAGGTCATTCAAATAGCTATTATAAAACAATGAAATCTGCTTCTATTGATTCACATATAAATAATTTTTATATAATTGCCGGTATTTGACAGATTTACCCATCCCATAATAAAAAGTTTCAAGACGATGTGAAGCTTTTGTGGGAGATCGGGGTCGAACCGACGACCTCCCCGACATCCGTCGGGGCCCTCTATTCACTTCACCTAACCCTGATGGTAAGCCACATACAAAACCACATTAACGGAGTAAAAACGGATAATTCGGTTACAAACCTTGAGTGGGTTACCCGCTCGGAAAACTCAATACATGCGTTTACGTTAGGATTGTCGAAAAAAATAGGTACTCCAGTTGTTGATGAGTGTACCGGAAAAATGTATATGACGATTAAAGAGGCCGCAATAGACCTTAATATTAATTATGGAATGTGCCGAAACCAACTGAATGGGAATATTAAGACTTCAAAAACCTGTTTGAGATATGCAGCATAGTCGATAGACTAAACATTCGATTCAGGAGGAATAAAAAACTGATCAACTGAAGTAACAGGTATTATTTCTAAATCCCATTGGGTACTATCATATATCGTGCTCCTAAAATCACTATCGAAAGTTGCAAAGGAGTTAGAAATTAATTTAGCTACGGCATCGGCATTTTTATCTTGGACATATATCTTTTTCAAGTTTGGGCAATCATCAAACAGTTGCCTATCAATCCCCCTATTGAATATTGGAAAGGAATAACCAATAATAACAAGGATTTCTGCTTGTTTCATCAAACGACTGGCTTCGGTAACTAATAATTCTTTCCTCCTGTAGACATATTGGTAATCGTCTTTATCTTCCCATGAATAATTTA
>CAZAOR010000217.1:0-3549 GCA_964486805.1 uncultured Sediminibacterium sp.
ATTTTCTCGGTATTGGTGGATAAACAGGAAAACATTTTCCTGTTATCCGGCGAAAGCGGCATCACAGTGCTTCAGAAGAATAAAGTGACGGAAATGTTTGACCATCCCAAAGAAAAAACCGTAAATATATTTCTGTCTGCAGAAGAGGATGAAAATGGTATCTGGCTGGGAAGTTTTTCCCGCGGGCTGATCAACCTGAACAGCAATGATACGATCCAATATTCCTTTCGTGGCAATTATCTAGACAGATTGTATGATATCAAAAAAACAACGGGTGGTTTATGGCTCTCGATCTATGGACTGGGTTTGTATTATTTCAGCAATGGGCTACAATTTCTAATCAGCCAGTCGAATGGCCTGCAAAGCTGGCTGCCATATTTTTTATTTGAAGACAGTTTTCACAACATCTGGATATCCGATTATGCCAATGGTTTTTCCCGCTTGAATGAAGCCAGCTTTTTTATTCAACCGTATAAAAACAAAGCAATGAATACGGTTATGGAAATAGCAATGGATCACAAGAAGAACAATTGGATCTTTACTGCCGGCTCAGGTACATTGTACGAGGAGGATAAACGCATCACACAATATATATATAAGAATAAAAATGGAGATCTCATACTCGACTATCCGCAATCCGGTTTGGTGGCCAAGGATGGTACTGTGTGGATGGGAAGTTATGGCGATGGCCCTGTAAAAGCCGGCAAAGTCAATTTTACCACCTACAATTTATTTGATCAGTCGGAGAAACAGATTCTTCAATCTGTGAAAGAAGATAAAGACGGGCGGATATGGTTTTCATCAGTAAATAATGGATTGGTCTTGTATGACAAACATAAATTCTGGCACTATACGAAAAATACCGGACTGCTGTCAAACGAAACGGGCAAACTCTTTAAAGATAGTGCAGGAAACATCTGTTGCAGTTTTACGGATGGTCTGCAAAGATTCAAAGATCAAACAATAGAAACCCTGTACATCAACCATCTGAAATATACTGACCAGATTAATTATTACTATGCTCCCGCTGACATGTCAACTGCCTATATTGGCACAGAAAATAACGGACTGCTCATCATTCATAATAACAAAGCATATCAACTATCTACGCTAAATGGATTACTCTCCAACAAAATATTAACGATTATCCAGTCAGCAGATAAAAAAATATGGATCACAACTGATAAGAGTATCGAGAATTTTGTTTTTGACAATAGCCAACCTATACAACATACCATTTTCAGCCAGGCAAACGGCACTTATATCATTGATTACATGAATGTTTTATTGGATGCTGCGGGAAACCCTTACTGGCCCCTGAACGGGCTCAATGGAAATAAAAAGCTGGTCTATGCACCGCAATTCAGCAGGCCGGCTAAGCAGCCGCCCCATTTTTCTGTTGACAGTATCGCAGTTGATAACAATCCATTGGATCTTTCAAAAAGAATATCTGTACTTCCCAATGAAAAGCTGGACATAAATTATACGGTAAAATATTGGGGGCGTGAAAATTATCTTACGATACAATATCTATTAATTAAACAGAACGGCGATAGTATTTTCCGGACTTCCGACACCCGCGGACATATTGTCATCAGTAATATCCAGCCCGGCAATTACAAAATTTACCTGACCGGTAAAGATAACAGTACTTTATATCTATCTGCTCCTTTCGAATTGCAGGTTAGAAATTTCTGGTACAATACATGGCTGTTCAGGATGATTGTTCTTTGCCTGGTTGTATATGGCATCATTTATTATTTCAAAACAAAGGCAAAACAACAGCTCGCCATCAACCGTTTACTGACCAACAAAGTAGCAGAACAAACCTTACAGTTAAGGAAAGAGAAAGCAGAATTACAACAAAGTTATCAAACCATTGAGCGGAACCATCATGAGAAAGGCGTTTTACTACAGGAAATCAATCATCGTGTAAAAAACAATCTTCAGTTCATGATTGCTATTCTTGACATGCAGTTGAGAACCGATCTTCCGGAAGAAGCTAAAAGCGCATTGAGAAATACTTCAGGTCGGATGAATGCCATGTCGCTGGTGCATGAAATGCTGTATGATCATGATGATATCAGTGATATATCTATTCAAAAATATCTCACGGAACTGATCGGCCATTTTAAAAATATGGGGTCTAAAACAGCAACCAGCATTAGCTTTCAGCTTTATGCGGATGAAACCTCCATAAAGATGAAACCTGCGATATCATTGGGTATGATCATTTCCGAACTGGTTACCAATTCCTTAAAACATGCATTTCATGGTACGGAAAAGCCTGAGATCACTATTCGTGTGATTCATGATAAAGATACCGGAACAATTATATTAGATTACAGGGATAATGGCAGTGGTATCCCAGAGGATGATGCTTCAAAAAAAGGCCTGGGCAACCGGCTTATTAATATATTCTCACGTGAACTGCATGGAACTTATACGATAAATTCGAAAGAAAATTTCCAGTTCATACTCACATTCAATCCATCCAAACAAACTGATACTGATGAATAGCCTTAAAGTATTGATTGTTGAAGATGATATCCTGATTGCTGAACACATCAAGGATTTTCTCGAACTATTCGGGTTCAGTAATATTTACCTGGCACATACACGAAACAATGCCGCCAAACTTATTCATTTAATTCATCCTCAACTGGTGCTTCTCGACATCAATTTACACGGCCAGCAGGAAGGAATTGATCTGGCGAAGATGATTGATGAAACGATCCACTGTCCTTATATTTTTCTCACGGCAAATTCTGATCTGCTCGTCATTCAGAAAGCTGTCAACACCAAGACCGCTGCCTATATTACCAAGCCCATTAAACAGGCAGATCTTTTTGCAGCTATCCAACTGGCATTAAAAATCAGTCCGGCTGAAGAGGAAAAACACCTGTTGGTGAAAGACGGTTTATCTACTGTAAAAATATATCTGAATGATATTCTCTATGTTGAGAGCCAGGGGAACTATATCCAGATTTCTACAAAAAAAGAAAAAATCACCTGTCGTCAATCACTGGAATGGGTAAAGGAGCAACTGCCTGCTTACCAGTTTATACAAACACACAGATCTTTTATCATCAATTCATACCACATCCAAAAACTAACGTATAAAGCAGCTTATGTAAACGACAAAGAAGTACCGGTTTCAAAATCGAATTATGCCCGGATACTGGAGTTCATGCGACTTAAAAAAGAATAAAATCCGTGCATTCCGGTTCATATTATTAAAAAAAAAAAGGAAATGTATAAAACATTTCCTTAATCTGTGGAGCCGAGGGGAGTCGAACCCCTGTCCAAACATCGCTACCATTAGCTTTCTACATGCTTATTTCCTGATTATTTGTCGGCGCAGTGCAGGACAGGAACATACCAACCCTGCGCTTAGCTGTATGGTCTTATGCAGAAGTCACAGCCTTCCCCTGCAGCAGCTCCTTTTATTTTGAGTCGGCGGCGGCACCTGGTAAGAAGCTGACCTGTGCGGCGGCCCAAATGACTATCTAATCACTGATTAGGCAGCCATGGCATACTGTGTATTGC
>CAZAOR010000218.1:0-3255 GCA_964486805.1 uncultured Sediminibacterium sp.
AGGTCAAGGCTTTGTGCCTGATGAATTAATCCGCCGACACTGATATAATCCACACCCGTTTCTGCATAACGACCAATATTTTCCAGGTTGATACCGCCACTTGCCTCGGTTTCAAAATCACCCTGAATCAACTGTAAGGCCTCACTGATAAGTTCCGGTGTAAAATTATCCAGCATGACGCGCAACACCCTTCCTTTGCCAATCCTGCATAGTTCCGCCACATCGGCCAGGCTGCGTGTTTCCACTTCAATCGGAATGGGTTGCGGCATTTTGTCAACATACGCACAAGCTGCTTCCACAGCCGGTGTAATACCTCCGCAAAAGTCAATATGGTTATCCTTAAGCATAATCATATCATACAGTCCAAACCGGTGATTGACACCACCGCCGATCCGCACTGCTTCTTTTTCCAGCAGCCGGAAATTGGGGGTTGTTTTACGGGTGTCCAGCAAACGCGTTTTATAGCCTTTCAAGAGATCTGTGTACTGCCGGGTAAGGGTAGCAATACCCGACATTCTTTGCATGCAGTTCAAAACCAGTCTTTCGCAAGCCAACAGGGTATGCACCCGGGCGCTTACTTCAAAAGCATATTCGCCTGCGAGCATCGGTTCGCCATCCTTTTTAACTGGTTCAAACTGGCAGTCCGGTTCCAGGTAGCGGAAAATTGCAGCAGCCACCTGCAGGCCGGCCAGAATACCCGCCTGCTTGATTTTCAATACAGCCCTGCCCTGCTGTGCCGGCGGAATACAACTGCGTGTACTATGATCACCATCACCGATATCTTCTGCCAGGGCTGTTTGTATCAATCGATGAAGAGCCTGTTCAAAATCCTGCATATGCAAATGTAGTGCAATAAAAAAGAGACAGCGCTTCGTCTGTCTCTTCATAAAATCGTTCGATGGATCAGTTGATCCGCAGGGTAATGATCTGCCTTTTCCCATCCTTCTGCTTCAGCAGGATCGTAATATTATGCCCCTTCCCGTTATCCAGTAACTTGCCTGCGAGATACATGGTATTGCCGATCTCCCTTTCAGATACTTTTTCAAAACCAACGATACCATTATCCGCAAAAAAGGCTTTCAGGGTAATCGTTGCCTGATTACGTCCGATATTCTTCACCTCATCTTTATCCAGGAGTTTCATATCCACATAATCATCCAGAAAAGAACCGATCCGGTTGGCATCTGCCGCTTTAAATGCATTCACAATGGCTTCTACATCGCCAGTCTGGTAAGTGAAGGACACCAGGCCAATCACACAGACAATTCCTACTAATATGCTTTTCATGATCATCCGTTTTACCAGTTAACAGTCGCCAAAAACGTGCCAAACAGCATTTTCCGGTCAGATGGCTTAAAGTTAGTATCTAATCATCAACCATAAATACCCTAATTTTATTGCATGAGTAAGAAAGCAATTCTGATTATTATGGATGGATGGGGGCTTGGAAAGGTCAAATCAGCCGATGCCATCCAGCATGCAAGGGTTCCCTTTGTCAGTTCGTTATATGAAAAATATCCTAATACAACACTGGTGACCTGGGGAGAGGAAGTGGGTCTGCCGGAAGGACAGATGGGGAATAGTGAAGTTGGACATCTGAACCTTGGCGCCGGACGCATTGTTTATCAGGAACTTCAGCGGATTAATGTCGCTATCCGGACCGGTGAATTTGCCAAAAACCCCGCATTACTGGCCGCTATCCATTATGCCCGGGATAATGGCAAGCCTCTCCACCTTCTGGGGCTGGTCAGTGATGGAGGCGTTCACTCCCACACAAGCCACCTGAAAGCCATCTGTGATGTATGCAAGCAGGAAAGTCTGTCGGAAGTATATATCCATGCATTCACCGATGGGAGAGACACGGATCCGAAAAGCGGGCTCGGATTTCTTTCCAGCCTGGAAGCATACCTGAAGAACAGTGCAGGAAAAATAGCCACGGTCAGCGGCAGGTATTATGCCATGGACCGGGACAAAAGATGGGAACGTGTTGCCCTTGCCTACCAATGCCTGGTAGCGGGCAAAGGGCAGCAGGCCGCAAGTGCCACACAGGCCATTGAAACTTCTTATGCCGCAGGCACAACGGATGAATTTATTTTACCAACCATTATTACTAATAGCAATGGAGCACCCATTGCCTGTATCCAGGAAAATGATGCCGTTATCTCTTTCAATTTCCGAACAGACCGTTGCCGGGAGATTACCGATGTGCTTACCCAGCATGACCACCCGGATTTTGGTATGCACAAGCTCCCGCTTCATTATACCACGATGACTGTATATGACCATAGTTTTCAGCAGGTGTCTGTAATTTTTGAAAATGATAACCTGGTACATACCCTCGGAGAAGTACTGGCCGATGCAGGTAAACAGCAGATACGTATCGCAGAAACAGAAAAATATCCCCATGTTACTTTCTTCTTCAGTGGCGGCAGGGAAGAGCCTTTCAGCGGGGAGAAGCGGATTTTAGTTCCTTCTCCCAAAGTAGCTACTTACGATCTGCAACCTGAAATGAGTGCATTGGAAATCACCGATAAACTGGTTCCGGAAATAGAAGCCGAATCGGCAGACTTTATCTGCCTCAATTATGCCAATACGGATATGGTAGGCCATACCGGCGTCTTCAGTGCAGCGATCAAAGCAGCCGAAACCGTAGACAGTTGCGTAGAGCGCGTGGTAACTGCCGCGCTGGCACATGGTTATACGGTATTCCTGACCGCTGATCATGGCAATGCCGATTTCATGATCAATGAAGATGGCAGTCCCAATACCGCACATACCATGAATCCTGTACCTTTATTTATTATCGACAAAGACTGGAAAGGAACGGTGCATCCCGGTAAACTCGGTGATCTTGCACCCACCATTCTCACGATGATGGGTTTGCCTGTTCCCAAAGAAATGACCGGTAACATTTTAATTTGAATTTGATATGCGATTTCTGAAAAGAACCGGGATCGTTTTATTAGTGATCCTCCTGGTAATGCAGGCTTTTCGTCCTGCCCGAAATAATTCCAATGAGAACAGCAAGGATATTTCCAAGGACTATCCGGTGCCTACCGATGTACAGCTCATCCTGGCCAAAGCCTGCAATGATTGCCACACGAATCAAACCCGCTATCCCTGGTATGCGGAGGTACAGCCCGTCAGTTGGTGGCTGAATAATCATATTGTAGATGGTAAACGGCACCTGAACTTCAGTGAATTCTCCGGTTACCGCATTGCCCGCCAATACAAAAAACTGGAAGAATGTATGGA
>CAZAOR010000219.1:0-2947 GCA_964486805.1 uncultured Sediminibacterium sp.
AGATTCCGTAACATACAGTTGCTGCTGATCGGGCGATAAAGCGAGACCATTGGGATAATGGATGCCGGAGTCTACCATTTGTTTTTTACCGCCGGGCTGTAACAGGAAAATTTTTCCAGGCTTTTCTGCGCCTTCCGGTGCAGTCAGGTACATACCGCCTGCGGGCGTCAGGATCAGGTCATTACCCGGTATGCCGCTAGCAAGCGTGTCGGTTTTTCCCTTGGTCGAATAACGAATAACCTGTTGCAGTTTATTAACAGTATAGCGATTGCCCGCTGCATCAAAACAGGTGCCGCTTGCCTGGTGGGTATTTCCGTCAATCTTCACCGGTTTACCAGTGGCATCGATCCGGTACAGGCTGCTGTTCGGGATATCCTGGAAAAAAACGGTGCCATCTGCCCGGCTGCAAATCCCCTCCGTGAATCCATATCCTTGTCCTGCCAGTTCCCAATCTGCGGTCGTGTCCAGTATGGCTTGTAATACCTGGTTCTGGCTTTGGCCTGCCGTTACCGGTGCGGGCCATCCCTTCCATAACCAGCGCATGGCATCGGGGAAAACGGAACTGCCATGACGGCCATTGTGTCCATCGCTGCCCCAGGTATGCATCACTTCATAACCGGCAAAGCGCAGAGCGCGTTCCATTGTCTCATTGGCCTTCCACCAGTCGCCCGCATAGATATTCAGATCGTTCGATCCGTCCTGCAGGAAAACCCGGATGGGTTTGGGTATTGTTTTCCGGATCAGGGTGGGGTATCGCTCTCCTCCGCGCAGACCCACATAAGTGCCAATGGCGCTGAATACGCGGGAAAAAGCATCGGGCCGTTCCCAGGCGGCAGTGAATGCACAGATCGCACCGCTGCTGGATCCGCCGATGGCCCGGTCGGCAGCATGCCGGGAGAGCCGGATGGGCCTGCCATCCTTTGTGTGCAGGGTTTCTACAAAGGGTAATAATTCTTCCTGCAGGAAACGCACATAGTTATCGCCAAGACCATCATATTCAAAACTGCGGTTGTAACGATCATTCGCAAGGGCCGCATCGGATGCAGGTATCTTGCCCGGTGTTACAAAAACACCGATCGTCACCGGCATTTCCCCACTGGCAATCAGGTTATCAAATACCACGGGGGCATGCCACTGGATGCCATCCTGGTTAACATACAGGCAGGCTGGTTGTGCAGCCTGGTATTGCGCCGGCACATATATCCAGCAATCGCGGATGGTTCCGGGAAATATCCGGGAGGCCGTGAATGTTTCATGGATCAGTTCCCCCTTCGGGACCCCGGCATGAACGACTGAGGCGCTGTCTACCGGATATTCCGGTGTATCCGACTGTGCGAAAAGATTGGCGGCCAGGAGGAGACAAAGGCCTAAAAAATGTATTTTCATATTGCAGCTATAAGATTAAGCGCCGGTTTAGAAATTATCTGAAATGGTATGATGCCTCTATTCAGCTGTCGCACCAAAGGCGGGATTGAATTTCCGCCTTAGACGACTAGCCCATGGCCAGAGAATTCGCCCGGTTCGCCCGAAAATAACGCATCATCAATGCCGTACTATATTTTTAAACAGGCTCCAAAAGATCGGGAAAAAAGCGCATATCCGCTCTGACTGATCTGTTGCGACCCAATTATCCATTATGCCAAGAACGATTACCCCGAGAATCAGCGGCCTGCTGCTTATCAGCATGATCTTTTGTTTGTCCAGCAGTTTCCAGAAGCCGCTGCGCCGCTGGCTTGCCTTAGGAGATTCCATCACCTACCTCAATGATCACCTTGATGAAACCGGTAACCGGGTAACCCGTGGATATTGCAGCAGGGTAACGGATGCGCTGCCCGGACTCAGCTATATCAACCAGGGGCATAACGGCTGGACGGCTGTACGCATCGCAGCGGAGATCCATCAACTCGGACTGGTGCCGGCAGATGTATATACCGTATTCCTGGGCACCAATGACTGGTGGGCCGGTAAGCGCCTGGGCAGTTGGGAGGATTATAAAAAGCATACCGGCGATACTACTGTGATGAGCGCTTTCCGGATAATCCTGGATACCCTGCATGCTTTAAATCCTATGGCAAAGATCGTCCTGATCACGCCCATGCAGCGGATGGATTTTGTATATGTGCTCAATGCGAAAAACCATGCATATGGTTCTTACCAGCCCAAGAACGGTCAAACCCTTGAACAGTTCGCCAATGCGATCATAGCCATCGGCAAGGAAACGGGCATACCCGTAATTGATCTATACCATGAACCGAAATTATCACTGGATAGATTAGTGAAGTTCAAACGCCTGCGTAATCCCGAGACAGGTGTTTACCAGGATTATACGTATCCGGCCACTCATACCATCCCTTTTGATCCCGTGAAGGATGCCTATCCTTATCCGCCTGAAGCGATCGGCATGACATTTGACGGACTGCATCCTTCTGATGCGGGCAATGCGGTTATTGCGGCTAAGATTGTGCAGACTTTCCGGAAGCTGAAATTCTGATCCGGCCAAGCGTTCAACGACAGCAGTCTTTTTTGCGGATAAAGATACTTTTCAACACTTGCAGCAAGACCTGCCCGAAACGCCGCAGATAATACATAACCATGGTATAAAGGTACGAGGTAGGAATTGTAAAAGGGATACCCCGGCTTTTTTGGGGTTACCGTGGTCAGGATGATTGCAGGATCCTATCGCAAAGGCCTTACCCAAAGCCTTTGGCCGCTGTCGCGTTCCCGGCTTTTTTGGGGGGGTATCGTGGTCAGGATGATTGCATGATCCTATCGCAAAGGCCTTACCCAAAGCCTTTGTCCGCTGTCGCGTCCCCGGCTTTTTTGGGGGGTATCGTGGTCAGGATGATTGCAGGATCCTATCGCAAAGGCCTTACCCAAAGCCTTTGGCCGCTGTCGCGTCCCCGGCTTTTTTATTTGTCCGCGCTTGCGAGCAAGCTCGCGCGCTTCC
>CAZAOR010000220.1:0-3391 GCA_964486805.1 uncultured Sediminibacterium sp.
CGCAAGTCCGTTCTATACTTGCGATCATCGCGAACCAAATCGCTGGCAGTGGGAGACAGGATGCCGAGCCGGCACCGACCAAGAAGGGAACTGGTAAGCCGAATGAACGCCGTCGCAAGAGCCTGAGGTCTAATATCGCGAACCCGTTCTATACTTGCGATCATCGCAAACCAAATCGCTGGCAGTGGGAGACCGGATGCCGAGCCGGCATCGCCCAAAAAGGGAAAGCGGAAGCCCAGGTAAACTCTGTCGCATTAACCTGAGGCTCTATATCGCAAGGTCCAACGGTGCTTGCAGCGCTCGCAACGCAAATCGCAGATGCTGCGAGATCCAATGCCGAGTCGGCATCGCCCAAATGGGGTCGTAGAGGTTGCGCTCATGGGTCGGAGGTCCACCTCGCAGGATAACCCACCACAAAGACGTATGTAATCTTGACTGTTTAGAGACCTGCGGCCGCTTTGGTCGATGAAGCAAACAGGAACAACATCCGACCGTTAAACCAGCCTCTGGGGGATGTCCAGGCTTGCAATCACACAGCAGAACGAAGTGGGAAACAGGATGATGGGATTGCGTGGCAAAAAGGTGCGGTAATGTAGTCACAAGCGGCAGATCGATCGCAAATCGCGAACGTCAGTGCTCCATCTCGCAATGCTCGCAAAGCGCTGCGAGGTTCGCAGAAAGGATGACGTAAGCGGTCTGCTGCGACGCGACGAACGCTCACTGAGGCTGCAACTTGGCTGCGACGAGCGCAACGCGCGCGTGCTAAAGGGACGTGGTTGGGTATCGCATGACTTCCTAGGTCCTTTTGAATCCTTGCGAAAACCCACCTCAGCGGTTATGCGATGCATGCCTGTGGTGGTAAAAGAGCTGCGGCGATAAGATCGAGCTGATTCGGACGAAATAGAGCGAGAGACATACATTTGCGCTGCCAATCTCGATTGAAGAGCATGACCAAAGAACGTTGGCATTCACGCGAACGCTCGACGCTACACAACTCGTCAGCTGAAGACTCTGACATCACGATCGAGCAAGGCAGCTGCCTTACCTATCGCAATATCAAGACTTTTGTCTTCAATCGCGTCCAGAGATCTGGGTTCTTCATTTTCTGCTCGCCCATTTTCTGCAGATACTGTGAGATCGACGGTTTTCAAATGCAGCTCGCTGAGCGATCAAAGCGTCTGAAAGTGGACACGGCAAATTCCGCGACTTGCGATCAATGGCAGACGACATCCTGCTTAACTGCTCAATCCTCGGTCCCACTGTCGAGCGAGTCTTTTATGTTCGGATCTCACCTCAGGCAACAATCGCCGAGTTAAAAGAAGCAATTAAAAAGAAGAAAGAGCATGATCTTTCCCACATCGATGCTGATCGCCTCGATCTCTGGAAGGTGAGCGCCTCCTTCAGATGTGCATATATTGCCAATGGTGACACATTTTTCAGCTCGCTAATCCACTTTCTCGTAATGATATCGCCCGACAATTGAAATCTGTGGAAGATGCAAAGACCATCCCTCACATCGAGCTGCTCGATCCTTTGGACATCCTGGTGGAGCACTTTGAGACAAAGCCTGCGCCCAGGAAGCTTCACATCGTCGTGCAGGTGTCGTCGGTTGGTGAGTGTTACAGTCAGTGGACCAAATGCTCTCGCTAACGCTCTTAATATCTCGTTCCTCGTCTCGTGTTATAGAACCAGTGCTGTGAGTGGTAAACTTAGAATCGGACGACGAGGCTCACATTCAGACAGCGCAGACACCAACACAGATATACTCATTGACTCGCAATGGAGTCCACAGCAGACCCTTGCCGCAGAGCTGGCCAGCATTGATTATGAAACCACTGGTCCGTATGTTCCACTCACTCCCTTGTCGTACTCACGTTGCCACTTAGTATACGCCGATGCATGGGCTGGCGAATATCGAGGCGACTCTGCGGATCATCTGATCGACGCGATCAACAAGTACTGCGACCCAGACTGCGATCAGAGATTCGCCAAGTACCTGACCATTCTCAACTCGTCTGGAATTGGGAAATCACGATTGGTGGACAAGGCGGCAGAGAGAGTGCTTGTTGTACCCATGAACTTGCGGTCTTTGGGACCCGGCGGTGCGTACCTTGTTCGAGAATTTCGCGCATTGCTTGATGCATTTTGGTCTCCCAGGCACTCCAATAGGGTATCCTGCTCCAGACAGCACGCTTCGTGAATTCCTCCTGAGTCCGACAACACAGGAGGATGCCTATCACTTGTACCGCGCCTTTTTCACGGCCCTTTTCGAGCAAGTTCGGACCGCAGTCCGCACGTATGTCCCGGCGAGGTCTGCGGCGATTTTTAGGGCCGCAATGTCCGAAGGTCAATCTGGCATATCTCAAGGACCGTTTCGGAGGCAGTTTTACGTCAATGTCATTTCTCGGGCAAAGACGCTCTTATCAGGCGACGTCTCTGGTGAGTTTTAATCACGGAATACATGTTGACCGTCAACCCATTGCTTCTGGTAGAACTGTTGGCAATATCGGTGATGAATCTCAGCAACGTCATCAAACCGCGTGAACGGGATGGCAAACAGGACTCCGTTCGACTCATCTTATGCTTCGACGAAGCGCACGAGTTATCCGACGCGTCTAAGGCGTCACCGTCCGGAGCCCGGTGGAGCCTGTTCACGGCGCTGCGGAGCGCATTCATCGATCTCAAGGCGTATGCCTTCTTCGCAGTCTTTCTCTCCACCAACTCAAGCGTAAACTACTTTTCTGCACCTTCGCACATCGACCCGTCCTATCGATTCAGGAATCAACATCTTATTCCTGGACGCTGTTTCACCGCTTTTTCGTTCGATCGCTTTGCACCGCAACATGAAGTTGGGACATCTTTGGAAGCCATCTCGCAGATGTCCAATATTTGTCTCTATGGTAGGCACCTGTAAGCTCCGTGTCCTACTCCTAGATCTCTTCTGACTATCCTGCTGTTCAAGATTCCCAACCCGATACAGATCGATGGTTTCTACGGCCATGAAAAGGTCGGATTACAGCCAGAAAGGGCAAGAAATCCTTCGTGACATCGCACTCGACATGCTCAGCTTTGCGCGGACTAAGCTTCTTTATAAGACTTCTATTATTTCGCTTATACCTTCTAACATCGCCTCCAGGCATGACTTTACCTCCAGGGGCGTTCGGATTCCCCGAGTCTGCATACTTGGCCACGTTTGCTGTTCGAATCCCACTGAAATTCAGCATGCCGACTGACAAGCAACCAACCGAAAGCGAGGAGGCGAAGCAATTGGGGAGCCATATGCGAGTTTGCTATGGCGCCTCATTGGACCGCAACCTTATCTACACTCACGCGCCATCAGAGCCCTTACTTGTTACCGCGGCTACACAAGTGATGCACGAGTCCGATTTCA
>CAZAOR010000221.1:0-3595 GCA_964486805.1 uncultured Sediminibacterium sp.
GGTATGATCGCCAACGGCATGCTGGCAGGCCTTGTGGCCATCACAGCACCCTGTGCTTTTGTAAATTCCCTTTCTGCGGTTATTATCGGTGCTGTCGCTGGCATCCTGGTAATACTGGTGTATAATTTCCTCGATAGCAAACTCAAGATCGATGATCCGGTTGGCGCATTTGCCGTACATGGTGCCAACGGTGCATGGGGCGTATTGTCGCTCGGTCTTTTTGCCGATGGCAGTTATGGTGATGGATGGAATGGTGTTGCCGGAACAGTAAAAGGCTTATTCTATGGAGACGGGAAACAGTTGCTGGCACAGGTAATCGGCACCCTGACCTGTTTTATCTTTGTATTTGTGGTGATGTATATCTTCTTCAAATTACTGGATAAAGTAGTTCCGCTACGCACAAAAGAAGCAGATGAAGTGGCTGGCCTGGATATTCCTGAAACAGGGGTATTGGGTTATGTGGACTAAGCCGGTGAACTGAATATATCCCTTGTCTGTTTTTTATAAAATCAAATAGCCCGGCTCTGCCAGTCGGTGCTATTTGATTTTTTTATACAGGTTTTATCCGTGTTCTTGCTTCCGGCATGGCACACAATATCAGCAGTATGATCCCGATTTTATTTGCCGTTTTTATCCTGGTTCTTTTTGGGGCCAGTTACCTGCTTGCCAAAAAAGACGACCGTATTCTTGACCTGCAGCATCGGGTAGAATTCCTGGAACAGAAGGTTAATAAGAAGCTGGTAAGCCGGCTCTTGTTTGTAGAACTGAAATCTGTCAACAGTGTTCTTGACACCCTGAACAACTGTTTCTACCAGATCGATGAGAACGGCGATTATGATGTGGAAACAGAATACCGTTTGGATGATGTGAATGATGAATGGTGGGAAGCGCTTTCCCAGGGAGACCTGGAAGTAGTGAACAAAATCGTTGTGAAGCTGCAAAAAATGAATAAGGAATAAGATGGCGGAAAGAAGACTCTATAAAATTTTCAGTCCGATACGGGACTTTATCAATGACAGCCGCTTTACCGGGGTATTACTCATTAGCTGTACGGCCATCTCTATCGCATTGTCGAATTTCCGTTTCAGCAGTCATGCCTATACCCATTTCTGGCTGACTGCATTTTACGAAGGAAACACGAGTCATTGGTGGCATCTGCCGGAATCCGTCCTGCTGCTCATCAATGATGTTTTGATGACTTTTTTCTTTTTCCTGGTTGGCATGGAGATCAAACGGGAGCTCACCATCGGGGAACTGGCTTCAATCCGAAAATCATTATTGCCTGTGCTGGCCGCCCTCGGCGGAATGCTCTGCCCGGCAGCTATTTATGCTTTTTACAATATCCATGCACCCAGCCATAGCGGATGGGGTATTCCCATGGCCACTGATATCGCTTTTTCCTTGGGAGTGCTGTCGCTGCTTGGCAAAAGAATCCCCGTACAACTAAAGATATTTCTTGCGGCCCTTGCCATCATTGATGACCTGGGTGCAGTTATCACAATTGCCGTATTTTATACGGCACACCTGAATTTCTGGTACCTGGGTGCTGCCATCCTTCTTGCCGCACTGCTTATCTTCTTCAATAAAACAAAAAAAACTGCCATCGCCTGGTATCTGCTGCCTGGCATTGCTTTATGGTATTGTCTGTTTAATTCAGGGATACATGCCACAGTTGCCGGGGTAGTTGTTTCCTTTTGTATGCCCCTGCAAAACCTTGCCAGGATGGAGCATATCCTGCATAAACCCGTGAACTTTCTCATCATGCCTTTGTTTGCATTAGCCAATACCGCTATTGCCTTACCCGGCAGTATCAACGATATTATCAGTTCGCCGATCAGTCCCGGGGTGATTCTTGGACTGGTCATTGGCAAACCGCTGGGTATTTTCTTCTTCTCTTTTATTGCGATCCGGCTTGGCATCGCTTCATTACCTTCCAATACCAACTATACCCAGTTATGGGGCATCAGTCTTTTGGGGGGCATCGGTTTCACCATGTCGATTTTCACGACCTCTCTTGCTTTTACGGATGCCAGCCACCAGGTCATTGCCAAGGTATCGGTCATGGTCGGATCCCTGATAGCAGGTATCATCGGCTATTATTACCTGCGTGTATACCGGCATGAAAAAGACTGGCAGATCAAGCACCCCCCCAAAATCAGGAAACCTTTTCACTTTGTACCCGGCATGCAGGCGAACTGAACAACTCGGGAGATTTTTATAGCTGGCACATTTCCCTTAAGTTAGGCCAATGAAATGGCTGATACGTTTCCTGCAATGGTGGTATTGCCTCTATGCACTGGCCTGGTTCATCCTTTTAATGTTCCTGGTTTTTCCCTGGGTGATCCTGTCTTTGCTGGGAGGAAAGATACGCGGTGGTAACCTGATTTACAGGCTTTGTCAATATTGGGCCTATGCCTGGTATTTTCTGACTGGCATCCGCCACCAGGAAATTTACGAGGCGCCGCATCACCGCGATCGTCAGTATATTTTTGTGGCCAATCATATTTCCTATATGGATATCCCCCCTATTGTACTGATGATGCACCAGCCGGTACGTGTACTGGGAAAAAAAGAAATGGTTCATATCCCGGTGTTCGGCTGGATCTACCGCGCTGCCGTTATATTGGTTGACCGCCATAACGCAGCAACCAGGGCCAGGAGTGTACGGGCACTTAAATCAGCGCTGCGGCAGGGCATTTCTATTTTCCTGTTTCCGGAAGGTACTTTCAATGAAACCGGAAAGCCACTGAAATCTTTTTTCGATGGGGCTTTTCGGATTGCGATAGAAACACAAACCCCCATCAAACCGGTCCTTTTTGTGGATGCTATCGACAGGCTCCATTATAAAAGCCTTTTCAGCCTGACGCCGGGACAAAACCGGGTTGTGTTCCTGGAAGAGATCCCTGTTCAGGATCTGACATTAAAAGATATCCCTTTACTGAAAGAGCAGGTATACCAGGTCATGCAGGCGGGCCTCCAACGTTACCGGTTCTATCCAACTGCCTAAGCCGTACTTTTGCAACACATGTTTGTGGAAGTCATTATACCGCTCGCCCTGCCTAAAAACTATACCTGGTCGGTGCCAGAGTCTCTGCAAAGCGCCATTCAACCGGGTGTGCGGGTGGATGTGGGATTCGGTAAAAACAAGCGATATGCCGGTATTGTAAAAAAAATACTCCCGCAGGCGCCTGATTCCTTTCAACCGAAAGCAATCATCCAAGTGCTGGATGAAGAACCGGTATTGCACCCCATTCAATTACATTTTTGGGATTGGATTGCCAGTTATTATTTGTGTACCGAAGGGGATGTGATGCAGGCAGCTATTCCGGCTAACCTGAAACTTTCAAGTGAAAGCATTCTGATCTGGAATGAAGACATAAGCCTGGATTTCAGCGACCTGAATGACCGGGAATTCCTGGTTGCCGAGGCATTGGAACTGAAAAAAGAACTGCGGGTGCCGGAGGTACAGCAAATACTCGACAGCAGGCATGTATATCCGGTGATCAAACAATTGATCGACAAGGAAGTTTGTTATGTATGGGAGGAACTGAAAGAGAAATACCGGGAAAAAAAAGAAACCTATATCCAACTCTCA
>CAZAOR010000222.1:0-2863 GCA_964486805.1 uncultured Sediminibacterium sp.
CCGAAGCAGCATTGCTGCTGCTTTACATTATTTCAATTCAGGGCTTTCACCCTGCGACCCTCCCGACGCTTCGGTCGGGATGCTCTAACCAACTGAGCTATAGGCCCGAAGCAGCATTGCTGCTGCTTTACATTATTTCAATTCAGGGCTTTCACCCTGCGACCCTCCCGACGCTTTGTCGGGATGCTCTAACCAACTGAGCTATAGGCCCTGCTTCCGTTTCCGTTAGCGGCGGCAAATGTAAAAAATTCACTGCTTATTCCCCCAATTTATTCCAACATACTGCTCCCGCATCCCTTAGTTTTGTGCCATGCCGGCAATCCGTAATATCATATTCGACCTGGGCGGGGTTTTTATGGAAATCAATTTCCGCCGCACCGAACAGGCCTTCACCGAATTGGGCGTAACCAATTTTCACGCCCTATTCAACCAGCACCATGCCGATAACCTGTTTATACAGTTGGAAACCGGTGCCATCAGCCCCAACGACTTCTACCAGGCTTTCCGCCAGGTGACCGGCACCCAACTGGGCGATGAACAGATCCGCGATGCCTGGAATGCCCTGCTCCTGTATTTTCCCCAGGAAAGGCTGGACTGGCTGCAGGAAATACGCAAACGATACCGGGTATTCCTGTTTTCCAACACCAATCAAATTCATTACGATTCCTTTATCGACACCCTGGCCCGGGAAAACCATTGTGCCGATTTTAACGGCTTATTCGAGAAAGCATATTATTCACACGAATTCGGCCACCGCAAACCGCTGGTCTCCGCGTATGCAAAACTCCTGGAGCAGGAGGGGCTGGATGCCGCTGAAACCCTGTTTATTGATGATACCCTCGCCAATATCGAGGGGGCCCAAAAGGCGGGACTGCAAACCATTCATTTGGTGGCGCCCCAAACTGTGCTGGACCTGGGATTGTAATTATTTCACTTCTTCAAAATCAATATAATCGCCGGCAGGCTGGCCGGGGTGTGCCGGTTTGCGGGCCTGCTGTTCCCGGGCTTCCGCTTCCCGGGCAGAAGCCTGCTGCTGGCGCATTTGCTGCTCCTGCATTTCGCGGATGGTTTGCCGCATCTGGGTACTGGCTTTCCCCACCGGCACCACCAGCTCAAATACAAATTTGTACAGCAGGTAGATCAGGATACCATAAAAAATCAACTTGCTCATAATGGCTCAAAGGTAATGGGAACGGCGGCACCAGGCATGTTAAAACCCCGGCCGGTTCTTTTCCTGATAGGTCGCACCAGCCGGTTATTTATTGTACGGGGTCCCTGTTTCCCGGCAGACGCTGCCGGATAATCCATGAAAAAATATCGGATAAAGCAGTAACCGGCAGGCAACGCCACCAAAATACCGGCCCTGCCTGCAGCGGCAGCCGACCTGCTCCGCGCTAAAATTTGGAAATATCCTGCCATTTATCCTACCTTTGCAGCAGCAAGGACACAAAGAAGGGAACGATCACCGTTCCCTTCTCCTTTTTAATATGGTAAACGAAACCCTGATATCGGCTTTAACGGAGATGGTGAACCAGGTCATCAGTGAAATGCCCGCGTATTTCCTGGTGTCCCTGCGCATCAAACCCACCCAGAATATCAAAGTATTCCTGGATGGGGACCAGGGCATATCCATTGAAACCTGCGTACAGGTGAACCGCCGGCTCTATGCCCTGATTGAAGAGAGCGGCCTGTTTCCGGCAGGTGATTTTTCACTGGAAGTATCCTCCCCCGGGGTGGATGAGCCGCTGAAATTCAAACGACAGTATCACCGCAATACCGGGCGGGATGTCACCATCACCTTCCATGACCAGACCACCCGATCAGGCACCCTGCTGGCTGTTACCGATAATGATATCCTGCTGGAACAAACCACCGGCAAGGGTAAAAAAAAGGAAACACACCAGGAGCTGATCCCGTTCGACAAGATCGCCAGTACCGTAGTTCAAATTAAATTCAAATAATCGCCGACAGCGGCAACGTACTTAAACAAGCACCTATGGCCAGTATCAACCTGATTGAGGCATTCCAGGAGTTCAAAGACGCAGAGAACATTGACCGCCCTACCATGATGAAAGTGGTGGAGGACGTATTTAAAACCCTGCTCCGGAAAAAATTCGGCAGTGACGATAATTTCGACGTAATCGTGAACGCAGAAAAAGGCGACCTGGAAATCATCCGGCGACGCATGATCGTGGAAGACGGAGAAGTGCTGGACCCCCTGGCAGAGATCGCCTATACCCAGGCCGTTAAAATTGAACCTGACTTTGAAGTAGGGGAAGAACTGTACGAAGAAGTGGACATCCTCGACTTCGGACGTCGCGCCATCCTGGCTGCCAAACAAACCCTGGCCAGCCGGATCAGCGACCTGAAAAAGAATGTACTCATCAAGAAATACGGGGACCGCATCGGGGATATCATCAGCGCCGAAGTGTACCAGGTATGGAAAAAAGAAGTACTGCTGCTGGATGAAGAAGGCAATGAACTCATCCTGCCCAAATCCGAACAAATACCCCAGGATTATTTCAAAAAAGGAGAAACCATCCGCGCCGTAGTGGAAAGGGTAGACCTCAAAAACAATACCCCGGTAATCATCCTCTCCCGCACCAGTCCCATGTTCCTGGCCAAACTGCTGGAGATTGAAGTACCCGAAATTTTTGACGGCCTGATCGCCATCAAGAAAATTGTACGCGATCCGGGTGAGCGCGCAAAAGTGGCCGTGGAATCTTATGACGACCGCATCGATCCTGTGGGCGCCTGCGTGGGCATGAAAGGCAGCCGTATCCATGGCATTGTACGCGAACTGAAGAACGAGAATATTGATGTGATCAATTTCACCACCAATACCCAGTTGCTGATTCAGCGA
>CAZAOR010000223.1:0-4192 GCA_964486805.1 uncultured Sediminibacterium sp.
ATAAGATTATACCTAAATCATTAGTTGAACAAGGATTTTTATGGAATTTGTTTCCACCCGCATCTCAACCCTAATGCTTTCTCACATGAAAAAACTAACTGCCCTGCTGACAGGTTTATGCTGTTTTACTTTTTCAACGGCCTGGTGCCAGCAATCTTCCGTTAAAGGTACCATAACCGATACCCTTAACAAACAAAATCTTTCCAATGCTGTCATATCTGTTTTACGCGCCAAAGATTCCATTTTGCTGCGGTACAGCAGGTCTGATCTTCAGGGGCATTTCACTGTACAGGGATTACCCGCAATTCCCGTAGTGGTATTGGTCACTTATCCCAACTATGCAGATTATACAGATACTTTTACGATCGCTGCCGGAAAAGACCTGAATCTTGGCACCATTCCCCTGATCACCAAAGCGCATTTGCTGGAAGAAGTAGTGGTCAAACAAACAGTCGGTGCTATTAAGATGAAGGGGGATACGATGGAATACAAAGCAGACAGCTTTCATGTGGAAGCCAATGCCAACGTGGAAGAATTGCTGAAAAAAATGCCCGGAATACAGGTAGACAAGAATGGTCAGATCACTGCCCAGGGTCAGAAAGTACAGAAAGTACTGGTTGACGGAGAAGAATTTTTCGGGGATGATCCCACCCTGGTTACCCAGAATATCCGTGCAGACATGGTGGATAAAGTGCAGGTTTACGATAAAAAAAGTGAGCAGGCCGCATTTACCGGGATTGATGACGGCGAGAAAACCCGGACCCTGAACCTCAAACTGAAAGATGATAAAAAGAAAGGATTTTTCGGAAAAGCAGACCTGGGTGCAGGAACAGAGGGGTATTACAACGAGCAACTGATGTTTAACCGCTTCCGGAAAAAAGAAAAATTTTCTGCTTTTGGCATTCTTTCCAATACCGGTAAAACAGGCTTGAACTGGCAGGACCAGCGCAGCTATGGCGATAACTCCACCAATATTGCTTTCATGGACGGCGGAGATGTTGTTTTCATGGGTAGCGGCGGTGATGATCTGGAAGGCTGGGGCGGCAATTATAACGGTCAGGGGTATCCGAAAGTTAAAACCGGCGGATTGCATTATGACAACAAATGGAACGATGATAAGCAAACCATCAACGGCAATTATAAAATCCTGAATCTCGGCGTAACCGGATCAAACACCACCAGCACGCAGTATATCCTGCCAGATACGGTGTACTACAACAACCAGACACAACAGTTCAAAAATGAAATCACACGAAACAAATTGAACGGCAGTTATGCCATCGACTTTGACAGCACTTCCAACCTGAAAATATTGGCAGATGGAGGCTTTGACCACAAGATCACCAATAACCTGTATACTTCCGACGCACGCGCATCCGATCAGTCACTGGTCAACCAGGGTAATCGCTCGATCAATACCGTGGGCGATAACAACAGTTTCAATACCAGCCTGCTCTGGCGAAAAAAACTAAAGAAAAAAGGGCGGACCATCTCACTGAATGTGAAAGAAAACTATAGTACCACTGTCTCTACGGGATACCTCTATGCCGATAACCAGTACTATAAAGGCGGTATCCAGGTTGGTCAGCAAATCACCGATCAGTTAAAAACCACCAATACCAAGGCCCTGGCATTTGATTCGCGACTCACCTATACCGAGCCTTTATCCAAAGTGTCTTCCCTGATCGTCAACTACGGAATCACCTTGAATAACAGCAGTTCTACCCGCAACTCGTTCAATAAATCAGGCACCGGCAAGTATGATACCATCGACAGTGTGTACAGCAATGACTATACCTACAATATCCTGACCCAGCGAGGCGGACTAAACTATTCCATGATCAAAAAGAAAGTCCGGGTGAACCTTGGCAACTCGGTTGGCTATACCAGTTATAACCAGGTCGACCACCAGAACAACCTGACCGGCAATCGCAATTTTGTTAACTGGTTCCCCAATGCCAATATGAGTTATTCCTTTACCAGCCAACGCCAGTTGTCGCTGTACTATAATGGTTCTACTTCACAGCCCAGCCTGCAGCAGATACAACCGCTGAAAACCAATGATGATCCCTTGAATATTGTAGTAGGCAATCCAGACCTGAAACCTTCTTTCCGCAACAATATCAGCCTCAGCTATTATGATTTTAAAGCGATGGCCGGTAAGGATTTTTATATGAGCGCCAACTTTAGCAGCACCAACAATGCTTTTGCCAACAAGGAGATCGTGGATTCAATTGGCAGGCGCTATTCCCAGGCTATCAATGTGGACGGCAACAGGAATTATTCCATTTATGCCAATTATGGCTTCAAATTCAAAAAAACCAATATCGGGCTGAATACGAACTACAATGCTTCCCGCTTCGTGAACATTGTGAACAATCTTGAAAATATCACCAATAGCCAGACCGTCTCATTCGGTACCTATGTGGCAAGGCAGGTTGAGAAAGTGTACGATAACAGCATCAGTGCCAATGCCTCTTATACCACCAGTACATCTTCGATCCAGTCGAATATCAGCACCCATTACTGGACCTTCAATATCAGTCCCAATTTCGATTTTTACCTGCCGGGCAAAACCCAGTTACATACGGAATGTGATTTTATTTTCCGGCAAAAGACCAGCGCTTTTGACCAGAACAATAATGTGATACTCTGGAGCGGTTGGATCGGAAAGAAACTGTTGAAAGGTGATGCTATGCTGATCAAACTACAGGCGAACGATATCCTCAACCGGAATATCGGATTCAACCGTTCCGTCAATACCAACTTCATCACACAAAATACCTATTCCACCATACAGCGCTACTTTATGCTCTCGCTGGTATGGAATTTCAAATCCGGCGGGACTGCTGCTCCTTCCAATAACTAATCCATTCAATTCACTTACATGAAAAAATATCGGATCTCCTTGATCATCCTGGCCGGCAGTTTTTGCTTATCATCGGTAAACGCGCAGAATGCTTCCTTTCTCAAGGAAGGAAAAATAGAATTTGAAAAGAAATTCAATCTTTATTCCTTGTTTTCAGAAAACGATAGCTGGGCGGCAGAAATCAAAAAAAGTATCCCCCAGTTCAAAGTGACTTATTTTGATCTGAGTTTTTCCGGTAACAAAACCTTTTACCAACCCGGCCGGGAAAACCCGGATAATGCGCGGGGCTGGCAATTGCCGACCGAAGACAATATTGTTTACAGCGATCTTGACCAGCACCATGCCGTAAGCCTCAAGCATGTTTTTGAAAAAACTTTTCTGGTACAGGACAGCACCCGGCACATTCAATGGAAGATCACAGATAAAAAAAGAACAATCGCAGGTTTTGATTGCCGCCGTGCCAATGCTGTGATCATGGACTCTATATATGTTGTAGCATTTTACACCGACCAGATACTAACCCCCGGCGGGCCGGAATCGTTCTGCGGATTGCCGGGTATGATCCTTGGACTGGCGATCCCGCATGAACATATCACCTGGTTTGCTACCAAACTTTATGGTACGCCGGTGAATACGGCAGATTTTAAAATTCCTACCAAGGGTACCAAGACGACCAATGCAGCAATGCAAAAAGAGATGATGAACAGCCTGGAAGACTGGGGTAAATATGCAGACCGCTATATCAAAGCGGCATTGTGGTAAAACTGTGCCCGATTAAGGCTGCTCCACCGCAGCTGCCGGGCTCACTTCTTCCTTTACAATCCATGCGCAAACCACTGCTGCCAGGATCAGCAGGCAACCGCCGATTTGCACAGCCAGGAGCCGGTCGTTGTGCAGGAAGTTGCGCATAATACTGCCAAAAAACAGGGAGGCAATGATTTCCGGGAGAACAATAAAGAAATTAAAAATGCCCATATAGATGCCGATCTTCTGCTCCGGCAGGCAACCTGCGAGCATGGAATAAGGCATGGATAAGATGGAAGCCCAGGCAATACCGACCAATCCCATGGCAAGATATAAATAAGCCGGACCCTGGATATGATTGACGATGATCAGGCCGATACCACCCAATATGAGACAGGCCGCATGAGTATATTTTTTACCAAGTTTACCCACCCAGAACGGGAGTGTAAAAGAAAAAGCAAAAGTTACCAGGTTGAGAATCGCCGAAGTCGTATTGGCATATTCCAATCCCTTCGTGTACAAATCACTGCTTGTTTGCGGGTCACCTTTGAATATTTCTGCGGCCACGCCGGTACTGTA
>CAZAOR010000224.1:0-9325 GCA_964486805.1 uncultured Sediminibacterium sp.
ACCTTGGCAGGGATTTATCCCGCACCGGCTGGGGGTTGAAATGGGATTTTATTATTGTGCATGAAAGCGGCCATGAATGGTTTGCCAACAACATTACCAGCAAAGACCTTGCGGATATGTGGATACACGAGGGTATTACCAACTTTAGCGAAACCTTGTTTACAGACTACTGGTTTGGTAAAGAAGCAGGCAATGAATACAATTACGGTATACGTAAAAACATAAGAAATGACAGGCCGATAATTGCGCATTATGGTGTTAATGAAGAAGGCAGCGGGGATATGTATTATAAATCCGGCGCTATGATCCAGAGCATCCGGCACGCAATGAATAATGATGAAAAATTCCGGGAGATGCTTCGCTTCCTCAACAAAAAATTTTATCACCAGACTGTAACGACCGAACAGATACAGGATGTAATCAGCCAGTATTTCGGCAGCTCAGTCAAAAAAATCCTGGATCAGTATCTGCGAACTACCCAGATACCGGTGCTGGAATACCGGATCAACAAAGACTCAACCACATTACAATACCGGTATACCAATTGCCTGGACGGGTTTAATCTGCCCATCGTGCTGAAGAGCATGAGAGGCATCATGGTATTAGGACCAGAATCCAACAAATGGAATACCAAAACCCTCCATCCAGGGGATCTGAAAAGTTATGACTTGGCCGACATTGACAAAAACTTTTTCGTCAATGTAAAAGAGGTGGCTGATACGGAATAAAACCGCTGTGTATCCATGGGAAATATCCGGAAACAAACCATTGTATCCAGCATACTGATTTATGCGGGCTTTGCCATCGGTGCACTGAACATTTATTTTTATACGGCCCAAACCCCGCTGGCTATTTACCCGCACGGACAAACATTTGCACCCGATCAATACGGACTCACCCGCGTATTCTTTGATTTTTCACAGATCGCCTTCAATTTCGGCGCATTAGGGGTGATACCCGTAGTCTATAAATTCTATCCTTACTACAAGGATAACCTGCCCGAAAAAGATATTGACCTGACAAGTTGGGCCCTGGTGATCGCTACCATCGGTTTCCTTTTTGTATTGCTTGGCGGATGGATATTCAAACCTCTCATGGTGCGGAAATTCAGTGAAAAATCCCGGCTGCTCATTGATTATTATTTCTGGCTCTTCCCCTTTATTGCGGGAATGCTCTTCTTCTCCGTACTGGAAAGTTTTGCCTGGGCGCTGCATAAATCGGTCCTGTCCAATTTCCTGAAAGAAACCGGATTCCGGATACTAACAACCATCCTCATTGCCCTTTATTTTTTACACCTCATCGATTATACCTGGTTCATCTATCTTTTCTCCCTGCAATACCTGGTGGTATTCGGGATATTGCTGATCTACCTGATCCGAACGGGTCGATTACGCCTGCATTTCCGGATCATCCGTGTTACCCGAAAGTTATTGAAAAAAATGGTCAGTATGCAGGCTTTGCTCTACAGCGGCACCTGTATTGTTGCGCTGGCCGCCACAATTGACAGCATTATCATTGCAGGACTCAAGGGATTGGGGACAGCCGGTATTTTTGTGTTTGCCCAGTACGCGGCCAACCTGATACAGGCACCCCAGCGAAGTATATTATCCATATCCGCAGGCGTTCTGTCACGGTCATGGAAGGAAAAAAATTACCAGGAGATCAACCGGGTTTATGCACGCTCCTGCATTAATCTGCTCCTGCTTTCCCTGCTTGTATTTGGTAACCTCTGGCTGAATATCCTGCCCGCGATTGATGTACTTCATTTGCAAAGTGTTTATAAAGATGGCATCGCAACCCTTTTCGTATTGGGAATGGTTCGTATCGTTGATGCCGGTACCGGCCTGAATGCCATGGTGATCAACACCTCCACTTTCTGGCGTTTCGATTTTTATAGTGGAGTGGTTTTACTGATATTAAGATTACCCCTGACTTTTTACCTGATTACAAAATATGGCATCATCGGATCCGCTTTTGCGGAATTGATTGCTTACAGTATCTATAATTTTATCCGGTATGAATTCCTCCGCAGGAAATTCAATATGCAGCCATTCAACCTGAAAACACTGTTTGCAATCATTTGGTCTGTATCCTGTTATTTGCTCACCTGGTGGATGTTACACAAGATGGGTGGCTGGACCGGACTCTTCCTCCGCAGTATCCTGTTCTCCGGGTTGATGTTTGCAGGCATATTTTATTTCCGTTTCACACCGGATGCCCATCAATTGTATGAAACATGGAGAAAGCGTATGGGCAAAAAATAAAAGCGGGATATCGGGTTCAATAGTGCGCTTGAATATCAGAACAAAACACACAAACCTGCCGGCCGATAGCAACCAGCTCGCAAAGGGTGAATTGTGAATTGAAACCTGTCCAGTCTATCATGGACCGTTCCCTCTTAACTGCCCCATCCTGCCGGCTCCGCGAAAACGCGGTTGCCAATAACTGTCGGTCAGATCACTGATCATGACCCCCCCACTGGTGGCTGCATGTACAAACTTATTGTTGAGCAGGTAAATACCAACATGGGAGATATCCTTCCCGGAAGTATTAAAAAAAACAAGATCCCCTTCCTTCATCTGTTCCAGGTCTATCTTTTGTGCAGCATCATACTGTTCCTGGGCAGTTCGCGGTAAATCCACCTGGTAAACGTCTTTCATCAGCACCTGGGTAAATGCGGAACAATCGATACAATTATCGGTATTGCCACCCAGGCAATAGCGGGTACCCCACCATTTATCGATCTCCTGCCAGAGGGGAAGATTGGTAAGCTTTTCAACAGGTGCATCTGTCAGCAAAGAATACTTTAATTGCAATGCGCTCGCATTTTCAATGGCATTTCCGGCAACAGCTTCCTTTCTTTTATCCGCAACCGGCTTTCGGGCATTTTTTCTGGACGCAGCCAGATTTTCCGGCTGAGCCACCATCCCCCCCGGGGTCACTTCTATATTATCGATAAATTCCCGCTCAGAAGTTGACCGGGTATGCTGTACACGGGCAGTCGTGGAGGCACTGTCATGGTTACCCAGTTTACGGAGGGTTCGGCAACTGCTGATCCCGGCAAACAATGCCAGCCAGCCTATCAATCGGATGCGGGACAGGAACATGACTAAAATTACTAAACACCTGCCGTCGTGATACAAATGTGGATTTTTTAAGGCTGCCGGTACGCCTTCGGCGCAAATGTGGATAACCCGTAACTGTGGAAAATTGCCCCGGCCTGCCGCTCCGGGATTGCCGATATTTGTACACTGCGGTTACCGCAAACCTGTTGATAATTTTTTCGCATGCCCAAGTTCTCACATTTACACGTACATACCCAGTATTCCCTGCTCGATGGCGCTGCACCGGTAGAAAGCCTGTATAACAAAGCGATGCAGGATGGCATGAATGCCCTCGCAATCACGGATCACGGCAATATGTTCGGAGTATTCAATTTCGTAAGCCAGGCCTGGAAAAAAACCAAGGTAACCGGTAAAACCGAAAACGGGAAAGACATCCTGGAACCCGTGGTCAAACCCATTGTTGGCTGCGAGTTTTATGTGGTGAAAGACCGGCATGCAAAATCCTTTACCAAGGATATGAAGGATGAACGTTTTCACCAGGTATTATTGGCAAAAAACAAAACCGGCTACCAGAACCTTGTGAAACTCACTTCCCTGGGCTTCATTGAAGGCATGTACAGCAAATACCCTAGGATCGACAAAGAACTGATCCTGCAGTATCATGAAGGACTGATCGCCACCACCTGCTGCATCGGAGCCTATGTTCCCCAAACCATCCTGCACGAAAGCCCGGAAAAAGCAGAAACGGAATTCAAATGGTGGCTCGACCTTTTTGGAGAGGATTATTACATCGAATTACAAAGGCATCATTTACCAGAACAGGATACCATTAACCAGACCCTCCTTGCTTATGCCAAAAAATACAAAGTACCTGTTATTGCCACCAATGACAGCCACTATGTAGACAAAGCGGATTATAACGCACACGATATCCTGCTTTGCATCAATACCGGGGAAAAGCAAAGCACCCCCGGCTTTGATGATTTTGTGAATGATGATGCTCAGATCAAAAACCGGCGTTTCAAATTCCCGAACGATCAGTTTTATTTCAAGACAACGGAAGAGATGACAAATCTTTTCCACGATATCCCCGAAGCCCTGGATAATACCCAGGCCATCGTAGATAAAGTGGAAGTACTGAACCTGAAAAAAGATATCCTGCTACCGGCCTTTCCTTTACCCGCCGAATTCCAGTTACATCCAGATGACAACCTGAACCAATGGGAATACCTCCAGCATCTGACCCGGCTGGGCGCCAGGGAACGCTATGCAGAACTAACACCGGAGATAGAAGAACGCATCAATTTTGAACTGTTCACGATCAAAACCATGGGCTTTGCCGGATATTTCCTGATCGTGAGCGATTTTATCAGGGCTGGCCGGGATATGGGCGTTTTCGTAGGCCCGGGTCGCGGCTCCGCGGCAGGCAGTGTAGTGGCTTATTGTATCGGCATCACCAAGATCGATCCGATCAAATACAATCTCCTGTTCGAAAGGTTCCTTAATCCGGACCGGAAAAGCATGCCGGATATCGATACGGATTTTGACGACGAGGGCAGGCAGAAAGTGATCGAATATGTAGTGGATAAATACGGCAAGAACCAGGTAGCACAGATCGTGACCTACGGCACCATGGCGGCGAAAATGAGCATCAAGGATGTGGCCCGGGTACTGGACCTCCCCCTGACCGAAAGTAACCTGCTGGCCAAACTGGTACCCGATAAACCGGGAACAGAGCTCAGGCGTGTCCTGCATGCACCGATCACCAGCAAGGAAGGAGAAAAATCACTGGAAGAAAAAGAAGCTTACCAGTCAGAAGATATCGAGAACGTCAAAAAACTGCGGGAAATTTATGCAGGAGATGATATCCGCGCGCAGGTCCTCCATGAAGCAGAACGCCTCGAAGGCTCTGTGCGCAATACCGGTATCCATGCGGCCGGCATCATCATCGCACCCAGGGACCTTACCGACTTGCTGCCGGTTGCCACTTCCAAAGATTCTGATCTCTGGATAACACAGATAGAAGGCAGCGTGATTGAAGATGCCGGTGTGATCAAAATGGACTTTTTAGGATTGAAAACCCTTTCCATCCTGAAAACAGCGCTGGAAATGATCCGGGAAAACCATGGCGTGGATATTGACCTCGATAATATCCCCCTTGATGATCCCCAAACCTACCAGTTATACCAGCGCGGTGAAACCAATGCCACTTTCCAGTTTGAAAGTGTCGGCATGCAGAAATACCTGCGGGAACTGAAACCCGATAAGTTCGATGACCTGATTGCCATGAACGCACTGTACAGGCCCGGACCCATTGCCTATATCCCCAAATTCATTGACCGGAAACATGGCAGGGAACCCATCAGTTACGACCTGCCGGATATGCAGGAATACCTGGAAGAAACCTATGGAATTACCGTCTACCAGGAACAGGTGATGCTGCTCAGCCAGCAGTTGGCCGGATTTACCAAGGGGGATGCCGATGTACTGCGGAAAGCAATGGGTAAGAAACAGAAATCCGTGCTGGACAAGATGAAAACCCAGTTCCTGGAAGGCGCCACCGCAAAAGGACATCCGGCCGATGTGCTGAACAAGATTTGGACCGACTGGGAAGCTTTTGCACAATATGCGTTCAATAAATCCCACTCCACCTGCTATGCTTTCGTGGCCTACCAAACCGCCTACCTGAAAGCCCATTATCCCGGAGAGTATATGTCGGCCGTACTCAACCATGCAGGCGCTATTGAAAAAATCACCTTCTTCATGGAAGAGTGTAAACGAATGGGAATCAAAGTACTTGGCCCAGACATCAACGAATCCCTGAAAGGTTTTGCCGTCAACAAAAAAGGGGAAATACGTTTTGGCCTGGGCGGTTTGAAAGGGGTAGGTGATGCCGCACTTGACAGTATCATCGCTGAGCGGACGAAGAACGGCCCTTACCAGGACATTTATGATTTTATCAGCCGTGTACTGCAAAGGAATGTCAATAAAAAATCCCTGGAAAGCCTGGTTTATTCCGGTGCATTCGATTGTTTTCCCGAACTGCACCGGGCCCAGTATTTTCATATCCCGGATGGCGACCGTGTTTCGGGCCTCGAAAGGATCATTGCATATGGCCAGGCTACGCAAAGTCAGTCGGGCAGCCAGAATACCCTTTTTGGTGATCTTTCATCGGCGATTGCCGTACAGAAACCAAGGATTGCCAATTGCGAACCCTGGACCCTGACAGAACTGCTGGAACATGAAAAAGAAGTAACCGGCATGTTCATGAGCGGTCATCCCCTCGATCATTTTCAATTCGAACTGCGGCATTATGGCATCACCCGCATCAGTGACTTCAATGAAATACGGGATGCACCTAACCTGCAACCCAATGCCGGCAGGATCCTGCGCGTAGCGGGACTGGTGATTGACGTCCAGCACCGGGTAACGAAAACAGGAAAAAATTTCGGGTCATTCACCATCGAGGATTTTACAGGCAAAACGGAATTGGTATTATGGAGCGAAGATTATATCAAATTCCAGCATTACCTCGACAAAGGCAAGAATATCCTCATCACCGGCATGTTCCGCAACCGGTATAACCGGCCCAATGAATTTGAATTCAAAGTAACATCCATGCTCCTGCTCGAATCGGTCAAACAACAACTGACACGAAGCCTCGATATTACCGTGCATCCGGCAGCCCTCACCCCCGATTTTGTGAATTTCGTGGATGCCAATTACCGTAAAAATCCAGGACGGTCAACCTTGCGTTTTCATGTCATTGAACCCAAAGAGAACCTGAAAATCAGCCTGGTATCTTTCGACAAGGGTTTCCAGATGAACGAAGAAATGGCCGAATTCCTCCTGGATAACCCGGATGTGGATGTGCATGTGGGGGTGGCAGGTTGAGACAAACTCCTGCCCTCCTGTCAGGTTTTCACTGTTGCAACGTCATTAGTAACAGGCGTGGAAAAGTCAAAAAAGCATAAACCAGGGATTGGAGTTAAATTTGATACCTGAATGCATATAAATCAATCTTAAAACATAAAACATGGCATTAGAATTAACCGATTCGAATTTCCAGACAAAGGTGCTGGACAGCGATAAATTGACCGTAGTGGATTTCTGGGCAGAATGGTGTGGCCCCTGTCGCGCGATCGGGCCCGTTATTGAAGAACTAGCCAAAGATTACGATGGCAAGATCAATGTAGGTAAAGTAAACGTTGACCATAACCCTAACCTGAGTGTGAATTATGGCATTACTTCCATTCCGGCGATCCTCTTCATCAAAGGCGGACAGATCGTAGACAAGCAGATAGGCGCAGTTCCCCGTTCTGTACTGGAGAAAAAAATCCAGGCACATATCTAACAGCATACAACTTTATCCTATCAGGCTGTCCCAACCGGGCAGCCTTTTTTTATGCCGATACTTCCTGATTGATTATTCTTTATCTTCCCGCCTGATTGAAAAAACAGCTTATGCCGATAAAATTCCGCCTGATCATCATGAATTTCCTGGAGTTTTTTGTCTGGGGTTCCTGGCTTATTTCCCTGGGTAGTTATATGATTGAGACCCTAGGTTTCAGCGGCGGCCAGGTAGGCGCCGTTTATGCAACCATGGGGCTGGCATCACTTTTTATGCCGGCATTGATGGGGATTGTGGCAGACCGGTGGATCAATGCCGAAAAAGTATTGGGCATGCTGCATATCCTGGGCGCTTCCCTCCTGCTTTGGGCCACATCCGTGAAAGACTATAATATGTTTTACTGGATCATGCTCCTGAACTCAATGGTGTTCATGCCCACAATTGCACTCAACAATACTGTTTCCTATATCGTACTGGAAAAAAAAGGCTACGATATCGTAAAAGATTTCCCCCCCATCCGGGTATGGGGTACCGTGGGTTTCATTGCAGCGATGTGGCTGATCGACCTGTTCCACTGGACCAAGAGCCCGATGCAATTATATGTGAGTGCCGGTGCCGGACTGTTGCAAGGGTTCTACGCATTTACCATGCCGGCCTGTACGCGGATAAAAGTGGAAGGCACCCGAAGCCTGGCGGCTGCACTGGGACTGGATGCATTTGTGCTTTTCCGCCGCCGGAAAATGATCATCTTCTTTCTTTTTGCCATGCTGCTGGGCGCGGCTTTGCAAATTACCAATGCCTTCGGCGCACCTTTCCTGGATGATTTCAAAACACAATACGCTGATAGTTTCGGTGTGCAGCACCCCAACCTGCTGATATCCATCTCGCAGATCTCTGAAACCATTTTTATCCTGACCATTCCGTTTTTCCTGCGTCGTTTCGGTATCAAGAAAGTCATGCTGATGAGCATCTTTGCCTGGGTCTTCCGTTTCGGGCTTTTTGGTGTAGGCAATCCAGGTTCCGGACTATATTTACTGGTTTTGTCGATGATCATTTACGGGATGGCTTTTGACTTTTTTAATATCTCCGGCTCCCTGTTCGTGGAAAAAGAAGCGGATATCCGTATCCGCGCCAGCGCACAGGGCTTGTTCATGCTGATGACCAATGGCATCGGCGCTTATCTCGGGGGCACAATCAGCGGCAAAGTGGTGGACTATTTTACCGTGAATGGCATTAAAAACTGGCAGCATATCTGGTTCAGTTTTGCTGCCTATGCCCTGATCCTGGGTATCCTGTTTCCCCTGGTATTCCGGTATAAGCACGATCCGGATGCGATGAAGCCCGTTGCGCATTAAAATATCCGCCAGCAGTATTGGCACATCTACCAATACCGGCCGGGGGCTCATTATCCCTGTAAAACAGGAACCCATCACCTGGCGCTATCTGCTCCATCCCATCCGGCAATAAATCCGGAAGGGATTATTTCCATTTTGATTTGATCGTACCTTTGCGGAGAAATTACGGAATATGACAGCAGCGCATGGAGATCCCCGGCAACTGGTTGCCCGCACAGCAAGTAACACACTCAGGCAAATCGGCGAAAAAATACTGAACAGGGAGCGGATTAGTTTTGAAGAAGGTGTCGCCCTTTTTGAACAAGGCAGTCTTTCCTGGTTAGGCGCCCTTGCCAACTGGGTACGGGAAGATAAACATGGCGATAAAACCTATTTCAACCGCAATTTCCATATTGAGCCTACCAATGTGTGCGTCTTTTCCTGCAAAGTCTGCTCCTACTCCCGGCTCTATGCCCACCGCGAAGAAGGATGGGAACTGAGCGTGGATCAAATGATGCATATCGTGAAAAGCTATGACGGGAAACCTGTAACCGAAGTGCATATCGTAGGCGGTG
>CAZAOR010000225.1:0-11712 GCA_964486805.1 uncultured Sediminibacterium sp.
CCACAAGGCCATATCCAGTACATTGCTGTTAATGCTGCCTGCAGGGCCCATTGCCTTGATCGGATAATAGGGCATGGCATGAATGATGCTGTCTTTGCGAACATCATAGCCGATTGCAGGTTCAGCGGAGCGCTTCAAGGCTTCAATGGACAGGTTGGAATGGGTCATGCCAACTGGAGCAAATATCTTTTCACGGATATTGTCCTCCCAGCTTTTGCCCGTCAGTTTTTCAGCAATCATGCCTTGCAGCATGAACATAAAATTATTGTACTGCCATTTTTCACGCACTCCGTAATTGGGCTCCATGTAACGGATGCGTTGCAGGAGGCTGTCGCGCGAATCCGTTGGAAAACCATACCAGGAATAATCATAACGGGGCAGCCCAGTGCGATGGCACATGAGGTCGCGGAGCAGGATATGATCATTCATATCATCGTTATAAAATTGCAGTTCCGGAAGGTATTGGCGCACCGGTTTGTCCAGGGACAGCTTGCCGTCTTTTTGCAACATACCCATCAGGGAAGCGGTGAAAGCCTTGGTACAACTGCCGATGGCAAATAAGGTATTGGGCGTTACTGGCAGTTTGTTGGCCATATCCCGGTACCCGAATCCTTTAGCATATATAACAGAATCTTTCTCAACTACGGCTACGGCGAAGCCCGCAGCGTGCCAGTCTTTCAGTACCCTGTCAAAAGCGGTATCCAGTCCTGCAAAGCGATCAGGTACCGGTGCCGTGCTGTGTTTTTTATGTTGGGCAGATGCCAGCAGGGACAGCAATAGGCCTGTGGCGAGTAATAGATTTCTCATAGCTGGTTGCGTTGAAGTATATAGGGTTTCAGATACGGAACCCTGGTCAAATATATTGGATAATCGGGAGAGGCTAAATTTCGGGGGTATCTCCCGCCTGTGCTGGTCGCCCGACCAGCACAGGCGATACGGTTTTAATCATGCCGGTCAGCGACCGGCGGCGGCATGATCACGAATATAACTTCTCAAGCATTCAAAGCCTGTTCCAGGTCCGCCAACAGATCCGGCAGGTTCTCAATACCCACGCTCATACGGATCAGTCCATCCGTGATACCGTTTTTGATTCTTTCTTCCCTGGGTAAACCGAAATGACTCATGCTGGCAGGATGGGATACCAAGGTATCCAGGGTGCCGAGTGATACGGCCCGAACGCATAGTTGCAAGGCATCCACGAACCTGCGGCCTGCTTCCAGCCCGCCCTTGAGTTCATAACTCATCAAAGCGCCCGGATGCTTCATCTGCTTTTGCGTGATGGCTGCATCAGGATGACCGGGCAGGCCATTATAATTCACCTGTGCAATAGCCGGATGACTGGATAAAAATTCCGCAACCGCCATAGCATTGGCGCAGTGCCGGTCCATCCGCAATTCCAGGGTTTTCATGCCCTGTGATAAAAGGAACGCATCGAAGGGGTTGCTGTTGCCGCCTAAAAGCGCATACCATTTCCATACCCGGGTGCGCATCAGTTCCAGGTCCTTTCCTAATAATACCCCGCCGATGGCCGTACCATGTCCGTTCAAGAATTTCGTGGTGGAATGGAAAACGAAATCAGCGCCATAGCGGAAAGGCTGTTGCAGGTAGGGAGTAGCAAAGGTATTGTCCACCGAAACCAACATGCCTTTGGCATGCGCCAGTTCAGCGATGGCGGCAATATCCACGCAGCGGATCGTGGGGTTGGCAGGCGTTTCGAGATGTACGAGCCGGATACCCGGATTTTTTGCAATGGTATCAGCTACCTGGTCCAGGTCATGCATATCCATGATAATGGTTTGCACACCCATTTCTCCCAGCACTTTGTGCAGGAGTTCGTAGGTGCCTCCGTAGAGGGACAGATGAGAAAGTACTATATCACCTTGTTTCAGCGTGCTGAAAAAGAGCGTACTCATGGCAGCTTGTCCACTGGCATGCAGGAGGGCTTTCACGGTTAATGGGGAGCCAGTTGCATCGGTGAGGCCAAGGGTTTCCAGGGCAGCGATCGTATTTTCCGCCGCCGTAAAACCCGGGTTTCCCCAACGGCTGTAGATCCTTGTTTTATCCTGACCTGCAAAACGGTCAGCGCCTTCCTGCGCCGTGGGGAAAGTAAAGGTGGAACTGGCATAGATGGGGGTAAGATGGGCATGTTCGGGCTGATCATGTCCGGCTGTGTGCACTGCCACCGAGCTGACACCGTTGAATGAGATTTTTTTATTCATTATATTTGAAATTATCCAGGGTTTGCCCAAAATTAATACGAATCATGAAGCCGCTCTTAGTTTCTTATGCTCGCTATGAATATTGGGCCAATGAAAAATTACTTCAGGTTGTACTATCGCTGTCGGAAGAGCAGCAGCACCGGGAAATCCCGAGCAGCTTCCCCTCCGTGTACAAGACCTGCCTGCACACCTGGGATGCTTCCAGTATCTGGTGGCAGCGCATACAGGGTCATACCCAGGTAGTGATTCCCAGTCTGAGCTTTCATCCTTCCATGCATGACGTGGCAAACGGACTTTTAGAACAGAACCGGCATTGGATCAACTGGATCGAGGAGCAACCGGAGCTTTCCCTGGAAAAAATACTCGCTTACAAGAACCTGAAAGGAGAAAGTTTTGCGCAACCCGTAAAAGATATCCTGTTGCATCTATCTGCACATGGGGGATATCATCGCGGCCAGCTGGTAACCCTGTTGCGGCAGTTAGGGGTTGAGAAAATTCCCCCAACGGATTATATCGTATATGCCAGAATGATGGGTCTGTAAGGCAGGGATTAATAGGCCCATTTCACCCAGGTAGCGCCCCAGGTAAATCCGCCGCCGAATGCGGCCAATACCAGGTTATCTCCTTTATGCAGTTTGGATTCCCATTCCCAGAGACAGAGGGGAATCGTGGCTGCCGTAGTATTGCCATAACGCTGAATATTGATCATCACTTTATCCTTGCTCAGTCCCATGCGGTTGGCGGTTGCATCAATGATGCGGAGATTTGCCTGGTGGGGAACCAGCCAGGCGATATCATCGCCGGTGAGATTATTCCTTTCGAGCAGTTCTGCGCTTATATCTGCCATACCTTTCACCGCAAACTTGAAAACAGCCTGACCCTCCTGGTACGCAAAATGTTCTTTCGACAGCACTGTTTCTACCGAAGCAGGTTTCAGGGATCCCCCTGCTTTCATGTGCAGGTACTGGCGGCCGCTTCCGTCGCTGCGCAGGAGGCTGTCTAAAATGCCGTAGCCTTCTGTATCGGGCTCCAGTAACACTGCTCCCGCACCATCACCGAACAAGACGCAGGTATTGCGGTCAGTATAGTCAATAATGGCGCTCATTTTATCCACTCCTACCACCACGACTCTTTTATAGCGACCACTTTCGATGAAACTGGCGCCGGTGGTCAGTGCATATAGAAAACCGCTGCAGGCAGCACCGACATCAAAGCCCCAGGCATTGGTGGCACCGATCTTGTCACAAATGATGTTAGCGGTTGCCGGAAAAACCATATCGGGAGTTACGGTGGCGCAAATCAGGCAATCAATATCTTTGGCATTCAGGTTTTTCTTCCGGAGAATTTCCTGTACGGCGGGAACAGCCATATCACTGCTGGCTTTTCCGGGTTCCTTCAGTATCCTTCTCTCCTCAATACCGGTGCGGGTCCTGATCCACTCGTCATTGGTATCCACCATTTTTTCGAGGTCGAAATTGGTCAGTTTAGTTTCCGGAACATATCCTCCCACAGCCGTAATAGCAGCGTGTAATAGGTTCATAAAGAATCGATAATTAGGGGGCAAATATCCGTACAAATTGCCAAGTTTCGGAAAAGGGGGCAGAAATTGCCTTTCCGGCAGTTTTTGAAAGTTGCCTGCGGGCATCAGATACTGGCCCAGGATTTTGTGGCGATCGGTTTTTTTAACATATTTTTGACCGTGTATGATCGCTTTTGTCAGAGGGAAATTTGCCGGTAAGTCACCGGCGAAACTGGTGGTGGATGTAAACGGGGTAGGCTATGAACTGCAGATAAGTCTGCACACATACTCTGCGATTTCAGCGGTAACAGAAGGCCAGCTTTATACCTATCTGCACATCACAGAGAATGGCCAGACCCTTTATGGGTTTGCCGATCTGGCGGAAAAGGAAATGTTCCTGCACCTGATCAGTGTTTCCGGTGTTGGCGCAGCAACTGCCAGGATGATGTTGTCTGGTATGCGGCCTGATGAAATTGCCCGGGCGATTGTGCAAGGCAACACCCGGCAACTGGAAGGGATCAAGGGAATCGGGAAGAAATCAGCAGAAAGGCTGATCGTTGAATTAAGGGATAAGCTTGCCAGGCACCCGATTGAAGCCGGATCCGGCATTGAACATCCGGGTGTGTTGGATCAGGAAGGGGATGCGGTACAGGCCCTGGTTGCACTGGGAATAGCCCGTTCCGCGGCTGAAAATGCGGTGAAGAAAACGGTACAGGCGGCCAATCAACCCCTGGTACTGGAAGAAATGATTAAACTGGCGCTTAAAAGTATTTGATATAAATTACGACTACCCAACCATCTTCATGCCTATTGTACCGAACTGTACCTAACCAAGCTGAACTGTTTGAAGTCCGCCTTTTTTTTCTGCTGTATGATCCTGCTGTTATCGGCACAGCATAGCTATGCCCAAAAAACAAACAGCCAGCCATCAGATAGTCTGCGATACCCGATCAGCGACAGGCGTGGGGATCCGCTGAGTAACCAGAGTCGCAATCCCTTCGACCTGCAGGATACGGCGCTGATCAAACGGACGATTGAGTACGATCCCAAAACAAACCAATATTACGTAATCGAAAAGATCGGTAACAGCTATTACCGGGTACCGACCGCCCTCAGTTTCGATGAATTCTGGAAACTCCAATCGCAGCAGGCAGAAGAGGATTACTTCAAAAAGCGGGCGGCAGCACTCACCAACCTGAACCTCAAATCGAACCGTCCGCATTTGCAGGTTTATGATAAACTGTTTGACCGGATTTTTGGTACCAGCGCTAATGGACTGAAAGTGGATATCCGGCCAGCCGGCGAAGTGAATATCACCGCAGGATACAAAGGCCAGAATATTGAAAACCCGACACTGCCCGAAAGAGCCCGGAAGAATGGCGGCTTTGATTTTGACATGAATGCCAAGCTGAATGTGAATGCCAATATCGGCGATAAGCTCAAATTTCCCATCAATTACAATACCCTTTCCAATCTCGGTTTTGATAACAACCTGAAGCTTGATTACAAGGGCATGGATGACGAGATCATCAAAAGCCTGGAAGCGGGAAATATCTCTTTTCAGTCGCGCAGCACCTTGATGCCCGGGGTACAGAATCTTTTTGGTATCAAAACAAAGTTACAGTTTGGCAAATTATATGTTACGGCAGCCATAGCCAGCCAGAAATCCACCCGGCAGAATGTGGGCCTGAAAGGAGGGGCTGCCATTACCAACTTCAATAAAACACTGGATGATTACGAAGAGAACAGGCACTTCCTCCTGGGCCAGTATTTCCACGATAATTTCAACAAGGCCATGTCGAAATTGCCTGTGGTCAACTCGCAGATTCAAATACAACGGATAGAAGTATGGGTTACCAACCGGACAGGTGCAGACACCAATGTGCGGGCAATAGTGGGCCTGATGGATCTCGGAGAACCACATCCCTACAATGCCAATATTCATTCGCTTTCCAATAGCTCCCTGCCTTTCAATACTGCGAATGATCTTTATAGCAACCTGGTCACAAATCCTGCAGCCAGGAACCCGGTATCTGTTAATTCCGTGCTGATGGCGCGGGGATTGAACCAGGTAGATGATTATGAAAAGACTTTCGCGCGTAAACTCAATCCCTCGGATTATTATTTTAATCCGCAGGTAGGATTCCTTTCCGTTAATGTGCAATTACAATCGGATGAGGTACTGGCTGTGGCCTATCAGTACACCTATAACGGACATGTGTACCAGGTGGGTGAATTTTCGCAGGATGTGGCGCTTGATTCCACCCAGGGGGTGCAGAAAGTATTGTTCCTGAAATTGCTGAAAGCAACATCCCAGCGGCCGGGATTACCTATCTGGTCCTGGATGATGAAGAATGTATATTCACTGGACCTGTTTGGCGGGATACAAAAAGACGGTTTTCAATTGAATGTACTCTATAATGAGCCCAGTGGTGGATTGAAAAGATACCTGCCCGAATCGGCTAAGAATGTGGATGGCGTGCCATTGCTGCGGATCCTGAACCTTGACAGATTGAATAGCCAGAATGACCCGCAGCCGGATGGGGTATTTGATTATGTGGACGGATACACCGTACTGTCACAGCAGGGCCGGATCATCTTTCCGGAACTGGAACCTTTTGGGCGAGACCTGGATACCCTGGCTTTTTCCGGTATGCCCGCTGCCACCAAAAAGAAATACGTTTATTACCAGCTTTATGATTCCATCAAAGCCATTGCCCAAACCTATGCCAACCTCAATCGGTTTGTGATGCAGGGGCAGGTAAAAGGCAGCGCCGGCGGTTCGGAGATTCAATTGAATGCGTTTAACATACCTCCGGGTTCTGTTACCGTCACGGCTGGCGGTCAGTTGCTCAAAGAAGGTCTTGATTACACGGTAGACTATAACCTCGGAGTGGTTAAGATACTCAATTCTGGTATCCTCAGTTCCAATATACCAGTAAACGTTTCTTTCGAGAATAACGCGCAGTATGGCGTACAGCAAAGAAATTTTACCGGCTTGCGGCTGGATTATATTGTCAATAAAAAACTATCTATCGGGGCGGGTTATATGCGATTGGCAGAAAGGCCTTTTTTCACCAAAACAAACTATGGCGATGATCCGATCCGTAATACCATGATGGGTGTTGATTTCAGTTACAAATCCGAACTGCCCGGCCTCACGCGCGCTTTGAATAAGCTTCCCTTTTATTCTACCAAAGCAAAATCAACGATCACTGCTTATGGAGAAGCTGCGGTATTAAAACCTGGCCACCCCTCCCAGATCGGTAGCGGATCCCAGGGACTGACTTATATAGATGATTTTGAAGGGACAACAACAAATATTGATCTGCGGTTCCCGCTTGTTTCCTGGGCCCTGGCTTCCACGCCGCAGGGCAATCCTAAATTTCCCGAAGCCACACTGACAGATTCTATCGATTATAATTTCAACCGTGCCAAATTAGCCTGGTATAATATCGAACCGAATCTGCAGGATAAAAACAGTTTGAACAACCCGCTGCGTAAAGACCTGACGGAGTTGAGTGATCCGCGGGTAAGGCAGGTATTTACTAACGAACTGTTTCCACAACGGACCACGAATATCACCGATGTTCAGACCTCCACATTTGATCTCGCATATTATCCCACTGAAAAAGGGCCTTATAACTATGAATCAAGGAAAACAGAAATAGATGCCAATGGACACCTGACCAGGCCTTCGGACAGGTGGGGGGGGCTGATGCGCGCAATTGATCAGACAGATTTTGAAACCGGAAATATTGAATATATCGAGTTCTGGATGCAGGATCCGTTTATTAAGAACCCAAACAGTTCGGGCGGTAAAATGTACCTGAACCTGGGTAATGTGAGTGAGGATATCCTGAAAGATGGCAGGCGGTTTTATGAAAATGGGATGAATACCCCGAATATTCCCGCCGCTGTTGACAGTACCGGCACCTGGGGGAAGACACCCGTGAACCCCATTCAGATCACACAGGCATTCAGTAATGACCCCAATGACCGCCAATACCAGGATGTGGGTTTTGACGGACTGGATGATGCGGGAGAAAGAAGGAAGAAAGCCTATGTACTGGACAAGCTGGCCGCCAATTTCGGAACCGGCTCACCGGTTTATCAGAAAGCTTTACAGGATCCCGCTAATGATGATTATAAATGGTACCGGGATCCCAGTTTTGATGCAGCAGGAACCGGCATCCTGGGACGGTATAAAAATTATAACAATCCCCAGGGTAACTCACCCGTAGCGACAACGGGGAGCCAGTTTACACCGGCGGCAACTTTATATCCGGATAATGAGGACCTGAACCGGGATAACACATTGAATGAGTCAGAGTCATATTACGAATACCAGGTGGATCTAAAACCGGGTATGGGGGTAGGTGCCTCTCCCTATATTACCGATAAAAGAACGATTACAGTAAATTCAGCCGATGGCGTTCAGCGTACGGAGAACTGGTACCTGTTTCGGGTGCCGGTTAAAGGTTATACCAATAAAGTAGGTAATATTCCTGATTTTAAATCCATCCGCTTTATCCGTTTGTACCTGACCGATTTCAGCGACTCGGTTGTGCTTCGTCTTGCCAGCCTGAACCTGGTTCGGAATGTATGGCGTCAGTTCACTTATAATATTGACACCACCGGCTCCTATACCCCGATCAATGCAAATACCGGCACCAGCTTCAATACACTCGCGGTAAACCTGGAAGAAAACAGTAACCGGCAGCCGGTGAATTATATCATGCCTCCAGGTATCGAAAGGGTGCAACAGTTGAGCAATAACGGCGTGAACCTGCTGCAAAATGAACAGGCCATGAGTTTGCAGATCGGCAACCTGCTAACGGGTGATTCTCGCGGCGTATTCAAAACCATGAACCTGGATCTCCGGCAATATGGCAAACTATCCATGTTCATACATGCCGAATCTGTAACCGGTCAGCGTCCTTTGAAGGATTACGAAATGAACGCGGTGATTCGTATCGGGCAGGATTTCCTGAATAATTATTACGAAATAAAAATCCCCCTGAAGATTACGCCCCCGGGCGTTTATACAAAAGGGCAGGAAGCCACGGTATGGCCAGTAGAGAATAACCTGGATATCGAACTGAGAAACCTGATCGATCTGAAAACACAACGAAATAATTTAGGCGCTTCTGTCACACAGATATACCGGCAGATCCTGGGCAATAAGACAATCTCGATATTGGGTAATCCCAATCTTGGCCAGGTGCAGGGAATGCTGATCGGTATTGAAAACCCTTTGAAACCGGATGGAGCGCCGATAAATACCGAAGTGTGGGTGAATGAGCTGCGGTTATCCGAAATGAATGAGAATGGCGGTTGGGCCGCACTGGGACGTGTGGACATGACGTTGGCAGACCTTGGAACATTGAGCGTATCTGCAAATACCCATACCCAGGGATTTGGAACTATTGAACAAAGAGTAAATGAGCGATACAAAGACAATCTCTTCCAGTTTGATGCCGCTTTAACGATGGATGTCGGCAAACTACTGCCCAAAAAAGCGAGACTGTCGCTGCCTATGTTTGCCAGCATTGACCGGACTGTTTATACACCGCAATATGATCCTTTTGATCTGGATATCCTTTACAAGGATAAACTGAATTCGGCACCCAAAGACAAGCGAGATTCTATCCGAAGGGCATCACTCGACCAGACCACGATTAAAACGATCAATTTTACCAATGTCCGTTTCCTGTCGGCCACCAACCGGCCGGGATTGTTCAAGCTCAGTAATTTCGACTTCAGTTATGCTTTTTCCCAAACGGTACAGACCAATCCGGTGATACAACTCAACAGTATCACCAAACAGCGGGCGGCAGTGGGGTACACGTATAATAATAATACAAAATATATAGAACCATTCAAGAAACTATTCCGAACACAAACGCCCTGGCTGAGCCCCATCAGGGACTTTAACTTTAATCTGAAGCCATCTTTTATCAGCTTCCGGGCAGATGTGAACCGGCAGTTCGGCCAGTTTATCCCGCGTATCGTGAATACGGTTGACAGTAAGGTGGACAGGGTGGATACCACTTACGATAAATATTTCACCTTTGACAGGTATTATGTGTTAAGATGGGACCTGGCAAGATCGCTCAGCCTGGATTTTTCCGCTACTAATAACGCCAGGATCGATGAGCCTTATGGCAAACTTGATACCAAGGCCAAGCGTGATAGTGTATGGCGTAATTTCCTGAAAGGCGGACGTAATACCTTGTACCAGCAAAAAGCCACATTTGCTTATAATATCCCGCTGAATAAATTGCCATTAACCGACTGGATACAGGCAAACTACGTTTACGGGACTTCTTATAACTGGATCGGTGCAAGCCTGTTAGCCCTGAACCTGGGAAATATCCTGGAGAACTCCCAGGAAAATACTTTCCAGGCGCAATTCCAGTTTGCTTCCCTGTATGCAAAATCAAGATGGTTGCGTGCCGTGGATCAGCCCGCAATGCCGCGGTCCAGACAAAACCCATCCTTACCACCCGGTGTGAAAAATACCGGTCAGAATAATGCTTTGGGCAAGCCCATTCCAACGAAAGCAGAAGTGGTGAAAGGCCTGAAAGGAAAAAAGCGGAGAGAAGCGCTTAAAAAATGGAGAAAACAAAAAAAGGATGCACGTATAGCCGCCCGGATTGCGGCCCGGCAGTTGCGGGCCAGTCAGCCTGCTGAAGTAACCGGCCTGGCTAAAGTGGCAGGCAAACTGATCACAATGGTCCGCTCTGCGAATATCAGTTACTCGGAAAATTATCATAGCCGCGTACCAGGTTATTTGGACAGTACCCGTTTCTTAGGTCAGAACTGGCGTAGCATGCAGCCTGGGATGGATTATGTTTTCGGAAAACAGCCCGATACGAACTGGTTGAACAGAAAAGCTGCAGAAGGTGTTCTCACACATGACAGTACCTTCAATTTGTTATACCAGCAAAACTACGAGCAACACCTCACACTTACCATGCAACTGGAACCCATCCGGGATCTTCGGGTGGACCTCAAACTGGAAAAAACCTTCTCTAAAAATTATACGGAACTCTTCAAGGATACTACCGGATCTTCCGGTCTGCATCACCTGAGCCCGGTGGCCAGTGGTGGTTTCGCTATCTCTTATATCTCATTGGGTACGCTTTTTGGCAGCCATAACCCGAATGAGATTTCCGAAACATTCAAAACCTTTGAGACAAACCGCCTGATTGTTAGCAGGCGGGTGGCAGCGCTGAATCCGTACTGGCAGGGACTATCAGCGGGACAAAAATTCGGCGCGGATGGTTATGCCACCGGTTATGGCCGCTATTCACAGGATGTACTGGTGCCTGCTTTCTTGGCAGCCTATGGTAAAAAAGATCCAAATACCTTCCCGCTGCTGAATCAAACCAACGCCAGTATCAAATCCAACCCCTTCGGCGGCATTCTGCCCAGACCGAACTGGGCGCTGACTTTTACGGGTCTCACCCGGATACCGGCTATCGCCAAGGTTTTCAGTTCGATCAGCATCACGCATGCATATAATGGTAATCTGAGTGTGAACAGCTATAACAGTGCATTGTTATACCAGGACCCCTTCCGGTTCAATGCCCCGGGATTCCTGGATACCGTTAGTGGTAACTATATTCCCTATTTCCTGGTACCCAATATCACGATCAAGGAGGGATTTGAGCCATTGATCGGTATTGATGTTACTACAGTAAACCAGCTGAATGTGAAATTCCGATATAGCAAAAGCAGGACGCTTACGATGAGCCTGATTGATTACCAATTAAGCGAAAGCAACAGTACTACCTGGGATTTTGGTGCGGGCTTCCGCAAGAAGGGAGTGAATTTGCCGTTTAAATTACCTGGTACCAAGAGCCGGAAACTGGATAATGATCTGAACTTGCGCCTGGATGTGTCTGTCTCAGATATTTCAAACAGCAATAGCCGTCTGGACCAGTCGAATGCTTATGGAACCGGCGG
>CAZAOR010000226.1:0-3217 GCA_964486805.1 uncultured Sediminibacterium sp.
GGAAAACTCAGTTGTAACCCGATGCCCCCGTTCACCCGCGACAAACCGAGCCCGTCCCAGGTATGCACCTGGCCCGCAGCATCCACGCCGCTGCCTCTTGCATAGAAATTACTCCAGATATCCAACTGCGGTACCCATGCATGATTGATCTGCTGCAGGGCAGCAGCGGAGCTATGGCGTTTGGATTCCAGGAACTTGAAATAAGGATGTTGATTGGTAAAGCCGGTATCCGGTAAAACCAGTTTCGTAAAATCAAATACTGAATCGGTCAGTATAATCTGATCAACCGGCACTGTTAAGCCGGTCATTGCTTTCAGTCCGGTAACTGTTGCAAGGTACTTTTGATAAACCTGGATGGAATCCATGACGGAACGCAACAGGGCCGTATTCAATTGGGCGCTGTCAATAGCTGCCCGCAGACCATTTTTTACGAGGATTGAAACAGCCTCCTTTTCCAATTGATTTCTTTTAATCGAAGCCCCGGCTGTTTTCAAAACCTGCTGGTAATATTGGGCTTGCAGGTAGGCGTTGAGGACTTGACACCTGGTCTGGAACAATTCTTCCTGGAATGCAGCATCGGCTGCCTGGGCATCCGCCTTTGCTTTTGCGATGGCGGCAGGCCTTGTGCCAAAACTGAACGGCGACCAGGTGAGCAATAAGCCCATGGCGGAGCCGGTGACAGGTCGGGTATCATTTTTCAGGGAGGGCGGCCCGCTGACCGGCAGCAGAAAACCGGGATAACTCATCCCCGTAATATTATTGAAAGTAGCCAGGTTGATCTGGTATCCGGCGCGTATATCCGGTACCAGGGTGTTTTTGGCAAGATCAATGCCCGCCTCACTGGCATGGGCTTTTGTTTTGGCAACCTGGAGTTGCGGATAAGTCTGTTCCAGCCGGTTTAAGGCGTCTTTTATAGAAAGTGGCTGTACTTGTGCGTAAAGCCTGAATCCAGTAAGGAAAAGGCAGAGCAGGAAGCCATATCTTTTGGGCATGATCGTTGATTGGGGCTTGAGCCCGAAAATAATGGCCGCAGACGGGAAAGAATGGTCTGTTTGAAAAAAGAATAGTAAGATCAGGCACTAGTGCGGAATAAACGGGGCGTTATACCTGCCAACCGCTTAAAGTATTTGATAAAATGGGAGGCGTCTGAAAAAGACAGTTGATGGGCGATATTGGCCACGGAAGTATCGGTGTACAGCAATAACCTTTTCGCTTCCTGCATCACTGTTTCAGATAGCACTTCTGCTGCAGAAAGATTACGGGCCTTGCGACAGGCGGCATTCAGGTTCTGCGGACTGGTATGCAGGAGCGCGGCATAGTGTGCTACCTGGTTCCTGATGCCCATATCCTGGTCGATCAGATCCAGGAATCGCAGATAGAGGCCCTGGGAACTCCTCTCATACCGGTTATTTTCTGATTGCTGATCCGGCAAAGAGGCTAAAAGAGCTTTGATTAAACCTTCGGCTGCCAATGCATTACCAGCTTGCCTGGGCTGGCTGAAAACAGATTCCAGCAGGTTACAGAGGCGGCCAACATACTCGTCTCCGGATAGATAACAGCAACTGAGCACACTCACTTTGTTAAGCAGGTGCAGCAGGCTTTTGTCGGCACTGTTATCCAAAAAAGCTTTCTTCAGGATCAATACATATCCCTGCGGCTCATCATCCAATTCCCAGTGATGCACCTGGTCTTTTCGCACCAGAAAGATCACCGGCGGCTTCACGGGATATTTCCGTAAATCAATGGTATGATACCCGCTGCCCGAGCTGAGATAAATGATTTCGAAGTATTTGTTATGCGTATGCGGGCTGGTAATTCGGATATCAGAGCGGAAACGACTTATTTTAAACAGATCGTTATCGGGCAGTTTATCCTTGACAGGTATGGCCGGTTTCACTAGGCGTAGTATATGTATTGAAGATAGATCATGCTGCCTGTTACGGGCAGGCTGATCGCGCTGCCGGTAAATGGGGTCAGATGCTCGCTGCGATCAGTTCCGCAATATCCATTACCTCCACACTGTTTTCCTTTTCGCGGTTTTTGACCCCGTCTGTGAGCATGGTATTGCAGAAAGGGCAGGCAGCGGCAATGATAGCGGCACCTGTTCCCAGGGCCTCATCCGTCCGCTCCAGGTTGATACGGGTAGTTCCTGCTTCCTCTTCCTTGAACATCTGGGCACCACCTGCCCCACAACACAAACCATTACTCCGGCATCGTTTCATTTCCACCAACTCGGCATCCAATAACTCCAGCACTTTGCGCGGGGCTTCATAGATACCGTTGGCACGTCCCAGGTAACAACTGTCGTGGTAGACAATTTTTTTTCCTGTGAAGGAACCCCCTTCTTTCAGCCTGATCTTACCTGCATCTATCAATTGCTGCAAGAAAGCAGTATGGTGCAATACCTCATATTGGCCGCCTAATTCGGGGTATTCATTTTTCAGGGTATTGAAACAATGGGGGCAGGTTGTTACGATCTTTTTAATGCCATAATTATTCAGCGTCTGGATATTCTGATAGGCCATCATCTGGAAAAGAAACTCATTCCCGGCTCTGCGTGCCGGATCACCGGTACAAATTTCTTCCTTGCCCAGGATCGCAAACTTAACTGCTATTTTTTCAAGAATAGCCGCAAATGCCCGGCTGATCTTCTGTGCCCGCTGATCAAAGCTGCCGGCGCAACCTACCCAGAACAATACTTCCGGGGTTTCTCCTTTTGCAATCATTTCTGACATTACAGGAATCGGCATAGCAAAGGGTTTAAATAAATGGTCAATGATGTATCAAAATGAAAAATGTATATTCTGTCTGTTCACCGGTCACTTGCCTGGTTTATTATTTATTTCTACAGCAAGATAACCATTCTTTTTTTTGTAGGTATTCTGCAGGAGCAGAACGCAATATTCCCTTCATATCGTATTTTCACCGCCATGGTTTACATTGTTTTTTTAGGTTTTCTGGTGAGTTTTCTGGGCCAGTTGCCGCTTGGCAATATCAGCTTCACCGCTACACAGATTTGTGTGCAGGAAACCCCCGCAAAAGCCTGGCATTTTGCCCTGGGGGCCGCTATCGTGGAAATGCTCTATCTCCGTTTTGCCTTAACGGGGATGGACTGGGTAGTGCAACATCGCACCTGGTTCCTGGCTATCGGCTGGCTGACGATTGTGCTGTTCGGGATACTGGGGGTGCTGGCGTTTCGTACCGCCGGTCAAACAGG
>CAZAOR010000227.1:0-2719 GCA_964486805.1 uncultured Sediminibacterium sp.
CAGCATCGGTAGCAGTTTCTGACAATGCAGATGCAGCCGAGTTAAGATTACCAAAGAACTTGTTCATTGCCTTCAGGTGATTGTTTGAATCCTGCAATTCAAGTTCATATATAGCATTAAGCTGCGACAGGTTTTTAACCATAGTTTGAACCTGGTCGTGGTATACTTTGGTGTTCTCTGCACCGGCGCCAATCTGATTAACGGCAGTAGTTGCGGTAGCAGCGGCCTGGCCGAAAGTAGTAATTTGGGTGGCGGCATTTTTAGCTTGCTTCGAAAAGTCGTTAGCAGCAACAGATGCTTCTGTAAGGTCGTTCAGTTTAGATACGCTTTCGCCTAATGATGAGAAACCTTTACCTAAACTGTTAATCAACTCAGGTCCTACTTTTGCATCGCTCAGCATTTTATCTAATTGCTGGGTCAGTGGTTTTCCACCTTTTACTGCAGGGGCGGCGCCATCAGCTAATTCAGGATAAACTTTTTCCCACTCATATTCGTGATGTGTATCATATTGAGGTTCGAAACCCGAAATGAAGAAGATAAGAACTTCGGTACCCATCCCTGCCATAAGCATGTAGTTAGCACCGTTTAAGTGTAAGATTTTGAAAAGGGCGCCTAATATTACCACAGCTGCGCCCCAGCTATACACATAGTTAAGAATTTTCTTTCCACTTTTGACTTCAAAAAACGATTTTCCTTGTGCAGCCATTTTCTTTTTTAGTTTAAGGGTTAAATAATTGAATTGCTTAGTTTTTAGTTTTTAAAAACTTCCGGGTACTGTTTTCAAATTAAATGATAAGATAGTTCGTTGTCTGTCGTATTATTTTTTATCAGATATATCTCTTCCTAAGAAGGTAGTAACACATCTGAAACCGATATAGGATTTCGAAGTATCGGCATATTCGTACGAACGGGTGCCGTTTTCAATAAAGTAGCCTATATCTTTCCATGAGCCACCCCTGATTACTTTGCGTTTCATTGTTTCAGGTTCAGAGTCTTTGGCATCGTAGCGAATATCGGGGTTAAGATCACTGATAAACGAATATGAGTTTTCATAGAATGCCGATGAAGTCCATTCAGAAACGTTACCAGCCATACAATATAAACCGTAATCATTAGGCCAGTATGCATCGGCACGCACGGTATAGAAACCACCGTCTTCAGGGTAATTACCTCTTCCGGGTTTAAAGTTAGCTAAAATACAACCCTTAGAGTTTCTTACGTAAGGACCACCCCATGGATAAGGAGATAATTTTTTACCACCACGGGCAGCGTATTCCCACTCATGTTCGGTAGGCAAGCGGAAGATATCCATCAAAGGCTCGCCGCGCGGAGTTTTGTAATCTTCCCAAAGTCTTGTTCTCCAGAAACAGAAAGCAGTTGCCTGGTGCCAGTTAACACCCACCACCGGATAATCGTCGAACGCAGGATGCCAGAAATAATTTCTTGTCATTGGCTCGTTGTAAGAGTAGGTAAAATCTCTAACCCAGCATAAGGTATCGGGGTAAACGTCAACCGATTCTGAGTGTATAAATGATTTGCGGTCTTTTCCTTTATTTTTAGTTTGCGCAGCAGCTTTGTAATCAAACCACTGGTAATCGTATCTCATCTTGCTTAAAGCAAGTTCTTTTCTTCCCCAAAGTCTTTGGTCGGCAGGCAGAAAGATAGAATCAAGCGGGCTGCCATCGGTTGAACCTTTGGTTTTTTTACCTTGCCAGTCAATTTTAGCATCCCATTTGATAGCACCGCCCGAACCACCATTAGCAGCATCAAGGGTATCGCCAACCATTTTATGAGCAACCGAATCGCGAACCCAATCAATAAACTGGCGGTATTCGTTATTGGTAATTTCAGTATCATCCATATAGAAACCTACTATTGATACTTGTTTGGCACGTGCCTGGTGAGAACTGTTTACATCCTGATCACTTGGGCCGATATGTAAAACACCTGATGGAATAAACACCATTCCGTAAGGTGTTATCGGATTCCATTTTGGTCGATCCTGTTCTCCAAGTAGCTGGCCGTTGTATCCCCCTTTACAGCCGGCTGCAAAAAGCAAAAGCGCAAGAGACGCCTTGCATAGAAGACCATGTAAGTTTTTCATGTTTTTGATTTTGATAGTTTTCCCCTGTTTTTTTAAAGAAGCGTAAATATAATCAGTTTTTGTTTTTACAATAGTAATCAAAAAAAAATTCAAAATCCAATTGTTAAATACGATTTAATACCCCTGTTGTTCCAAAATACTTCAAAACAAGAATACGATTAATTAAACCTTGGGTTATGATAAATGTACCCCTTGTTTTCTTTCTTTTTTAGCCCTATGGTGTAGTTAACGCTCAATTCGTGTGAGCCGGAGTTGAAGTTGGTAAGATATGAGAGGTTAGCATCGTATGAATATACGAACTGAAAACCCCTGTACCTGAAACCAAAAATCAACGATAACGCATCAATTGTATTTTTGTTGTATCCTCTTAACGAAAATCCTGCTAATATATTGTCAATAATAGTAAAAGTGCCGCCCACGTCAACCTGTACCTGCTTAAAATCAGTTTTTATAATAGCACTGGGCATTAATCTTAACTTTTTGGTAAGCACAAAGTCATATCCGCCCATTAATAAAAGATTACGGGCAAAGTTTAAATCTACACTACCTGCGGGCGTGCTTATTTTAGCCGCTGCAAGGACTATGTGGTTAACTGATGCCCCTGCAAAATATCTG
>CAZAOR010000228.1:0-10504 GCA_964486805.1 uncultured Sediminibacterium sp.
TCATATTTCACCAGGCCGATGGCATGGTCTTCTGCTTCAATCGGTTTAACCTGGGTATCGGCCCAGCACATCACTTCCACAGGTTTGATATCTTTCCCGATATAGGAGCGGGCAATCTCCACACAGTGGCAGCCCAGGTCAAGTATACAACCACCGCCAGCCTGCTCAATATCCCAGAACCAGTCACTGTGCGGACCGGGATGCGTTTCGCGTGATTTAGCCCATAACACCCTGCCCAGTGCGCCTTGTGCCACACTCTGCTGCGCTTTGATAAATTTCGGTGTATAAACAAGGTCTTCCAGGTAACCATTAAAGATGCCGGCTTCTTCCACAGCCAGTAGCATGCGCCTGGCTTCTTCGGCATTACGGCCCAGGGGCTTGGTGGTCATCACCGCTTTTTTGTATTTGCAGCAAAGTAAAACGGCAGCTTCGTGCAGGTTATTGGGTAATGCAATACAAACAATATCTGCATCCGGATGGGCAATCGCTTCTTCCATATCGGTCGTCCAGTGCAGGCAGCCATAATCTTCGGAGAACTTTTTCGCACTTTCTTCCCGGCGTGAGTAAATGACTGTTACCTGGTCCCTGCTCCGGTATCCCTGCAGGGCATCTGCATAAAACCGCCCGATAAAACCCGAGCCTAACATCGCAATTCTTGTCATAGTTGCTGGTATTATTTTAAAATATTCTTTCCCGTGGCGAAAAGAGTGTTTGCTGTTTTATCCATGTGTTGAAACCGTTGCGGCTTTTTTCTCCCGGAAAAAAAGCAGGAAGTACACAAGTACCAGCGCCGCAATACCGGCAGGCACCAGCCAGATCGATTGCCAGTTATGAGTGCCGGTAACGGTTTTATACCGGTCTACCACCCAACCGGAAAAACCGGTACCGATGAACATCCCAAGGCCATACGTGGCGAAAGTAAACAGTCCCTGTGCTGCATTCTTTATTTTTTCTCCTGCTTTTTTCTCTGTGTACATATAACCGGTTACGAAAAAGAAATCATAACAGATGCCATGCAAAACAATGCCGGCATACAGCATCCAGGTGCCGCTCGCAATATTGCCATAAGCGAAACATACGTACCGTAACAGCCAGGCGGTCATGCCCAGCAGCAGCATGTTTTTGACGCCGATCCGGTTAAAAAGAAAGGGGATGGCCAGGATAAAGATTGCTTCCGATGCCTGACCCAGGGTCATTTTACCGGCTGCATTGGCAAATCCTATTTCATTCAGGAAAGGATTGGCAAAACCGTAATAAAAGGAAAGCGGGATGCACACCAGGATGGCGGCAATGAAAAATATCAGATAAGATTTATTGCGAAAGAGGACGAAGGCTTCTGTTCCGAGGGCGCTGGAAGCCCCGGTAGCCAGGGCTTTTGGCGGGGTATCGGGGAGTATAAAACTCATCAGACCCAGAACCAGGGAAACACCTGCCGCCATATAAAAAGTAGTGGAACTGGTTTCCATGCCCATGGTTCCGATCAGCAAACCGGCTGCAATCCAGCCAAGCGTACCGAAAACGCGTATCCAGGGAAACTGCCTGCCCGGGTCATTCATCTGGGAAAATGCCACGCTGTTGCTCAAGGCAATGGTGGGCATGTACAAAAGCGAATACAAGAGGATCACCCAGTAAAATACAGTACTGCCGGTAATCTTAGTGGCAAGGAAAAGAATTACAGCACCCAGTAAATGCAGCACACCCATGATCTTCTGTGCAGCAAAATAACGGTCTGCTACCAGCCCGACAAAGAATGGAGAGATCATGGTAGCGATGGCCAAAGCGCCATAAGTGGCGCCTATCTCGAGGCCGCTGGCCTGTAAATGGGTTCCCATATAGGTGCCCATAGTTACATACCAGGCTCCCCAGATAAAATATTCAAGGAACATCATGCCTGCCAGCAGGCTGCCGGTACTGCTTTTCATATCGCGCTGGTGATTTCGGTTTCTTTTGGTAGATTTATCGGCGTTTGCCAATGCTTCGAATGTAGGCAATATCCGGCAACCCCCTTAAAAAAGCCATATGAAAAAAATCCTTTCCCTGGCCGCTTTTTCCATCTTGATCGGCACCGGTTTCGGGTTCACAGTCCTGAAAAAAGAAAAACGTATTCTTGTTTATGCCAAAACACGCGGGTATCATCATGCGTCAATAGCGGTGGGCCTGGTGGCCATTCAGCAACTTGGCGCCAGCAATCATTTTGCGGTAGATACCACTACAGATTCTACCTATTTCACGCCCAAGACCCTGAAAAAATATGATGCAGTTGTATTCCTCAGCACGACGGGTAATGTATTGAACGACGAACAACAGGCGGCATTTGAAAACTATATCCGCGCAGGGCATGGGTTTGTGGGGATACACGCTGCTACGGATACGGAATATGACTGGCCCTGGTACAATAAACTTGTGGGCGCCTATTTCAAAAGCCATCCCAAACAACAGGAAGCGGTATTGCATGTGATCGATAAACATCATCCCTCCACTGAACACCTGCCTGATACCTGGAAACGCTGGGATGAATGGTATAATTTCCGCAATATACAGGATGATCTGCACGTACTCATTACCATTGACGAAAAATCATACCAGGGTGGAATCAATGGTGATTTTCATCCCATGGCATGGTATCATAGTTTTGATGGGGGGCGTGCATTTTATACCGAGCTGGGTCATACCGATGAATCCTATAAAGATCCGCTTTACCTGCAGCATCTCTTAGGCGGTATTGAATACGCCATGAATCGTTAATAGGATGCGTGATGACTGTTCGCAATGGATTATATCTCACAGCAGCTTTGTTATTATTGCTTGCCTATTGTCATTCTCCAAAGCCCGGCGGCGACAGTACACATGATCAATGGGCCCTGCTTGGTTTTGTAAAAGCCGATCGTATCAATCCCATCCTGTCACCGGGTAAAGGTATTTTTGAAGATCCGGTAACACACCGGAAAATTGCCTGGGAAGCACGCAATGTATTCAATCCGGCCATGGTGGTACGGCACGACACGGCATTTATGCTGTACCGGGCGCAGGACAGTTCGTTAACTTCCCGAATTGGCCTGGCCTGGAGTACAGACGGGTTGCATTTCACCCGCTTCGCACAACCGGTCTTTTACCCGTCACCGGATGCTTTTTTCAACCTGGAGTGGCCCGGTGGTTGTGAAGATCCACGCGTAACGGAAGACGCCGCCGGGAATTATTACATGACTTATACTGCCTATGACGGTAAAACCGCCCGATTATGCGTGGCATATTCCCCGGATCTGTTGCACTGGACAAAATCAGGACCTGCATTTGCAAAAGCATACGATGGCAGATATCGGGATGCCTGGTCCAAGTCAGGCAGTATCGTATCCGAATACACTGCCGACGGGCATATCCGTGCAGTGAAACTGGGGGGGTATTATTGGATGTATTGGGGAGATCAGAATATCTGGATCGCCCGCTCCGCAGATCTGTTACACTGGGAACCGCTAACAATGAAACCGGGAGAACATCCGCCTGTTCCGCTGAAAGGCCAGGCCCTGCACATGCCCGATCTGCAGATAGCTGTGCCCACCCGGGCCGGAAAATTTGATGCCGACCTTGTTGAGTCCGGACCACCGGCCATACTGACAAAAACGGGTATCCTTTTGATTTACAACAGCCGTAACCTGCGGGCAGAAGGTGATACCTCGCTGCCTGATGGTACTTATACTGCCGGCCAGGTATGGATGGATCCCCAACACCCGGAAAAAATCTTAGACCGGTTGGATCATAATTTCCTGCACCCGGATCAACCTTATGAACTGGCAGGCGAAGTCAACCGGGTATGCTTCGCAGAAGGATTGATCCGTTTCAAACATCAATGGTTCCTGTATTATGGAACGGCTGATTCGAAGATTGCGGTAGCAGTAAAAAATGAATAATGAAAAATTGGAGCGTAGATCCGGCCTTGACGTGATGAAAAATGAATGAAGAGTGAAAGGTCAGTCAATAAAATTCACTATTACTTATTCAACTCCTTCCAATGCCTGCAAAATATCCTGCAGGATATCATCCCGGTGTTCGAGGCCTACACTGATCCTGATCAATCCCGGTGTAATATTCACAGCCTGCCTTTCTTCTTCACTTAGTTTGGCATGCGTGGTGCTAGCGGGGTGGGAAGCAATGCTGCGTGTATCACCCAGGTTGGCAGTGAGTGACAACATCTTGAGCTTATCCAGGAATTTACGCCCCGCTTCCAGTCCGCCTTTCAGTTCAAAACAAACGATACCTCCGCCATTGCGCATTTGTTTTTTGGCGATGGCATACTGCGGATGGCTTTCCAGCATTGGATAACGCAGGGATTGAATAGCAGGATGTTTGTCCAGGGATGCGGCGAGGAAATGGGCATTGGCTGCATGACGCTCCATCCGGACATCCAGGGTCTCCAGACTTTTGCTGAGAACCCAGGCATTAAAGGGCGATAAGGCAGGTCCGGTACTGCGGCAGAAAAGATAAATATCCCTGATAAGCTCTTTCTTGCCCACTACCACACCACCTAAAACACGTCCCTGACCGTCTAACCATTTTGTGGCGGAATGTACGACCAGGTCGGCACCCAAAGCAATTGGCTGTTGTACTGCCGGCGTAGCAAAACAGTTGTCAACATTCAGGATAATCTGGTGCTCCTTTGCAATCGCAGCAATCATGGCGATATCCAGTATATCGAGGCCGGGATTGGTGGGTGTTTCCAGGTAGATCATCCGGGTATTGGGCTGGATAGCAGCCCGCCAGGCTGCTGCATCTGCATCGGCAGGTACATAGCTATGGGTGATACCGAATTTCGGGAGGTATTTGGCGATCACGGTATGGGTGCTGCCGAAAATGGCATTGCAGGATAAAAGATGGTCTCCCTGTTTCAGCAGGGCCATAAAAGACCCGAATACGGCACTCATGCCGGATGCAGTCGCATAGCCTGCTTCAGCACCTTCCAGGGCTGATACTTTTTGTGCGAACTCATGCACATTCGGATTGCTGAACCGGCTATAGATATTGTCATCGGATTCATCTGCAAATGCGGCCCGCATTTCCTCCGCCGTGTCAAAGCAGAAACTACTGGTCAGGAACATTGGGGTGGAATGTTCCATTTCCTGGGTACGATCGGTCTGGATGCGGATAGCTTTTGTTTGCGGGTGTTGCGACATGCTGAACGGTTTGTTGGTTTGCGATATCAGGAATTTCTGGCTCCCTTAACTGGCTGTAATTTCAATAACCCAGGTAATGGTGAAGCCGGCTGCACGCAGGGTGGCGGCTACAGAGCAATATTTATCCATGGAGAGGGCACAGGCTTTCCGGGCTTTCTCTTCATCGGTTTGTCCCCTGAAGCGGAACAGTACATGGATGTATTTCCAGAGCGCCGGTTCTTTTCCTTCTTCCCGCTCGCCTTTGATAATCATAGATAAATCACCAACCGGCTGCCTTTGTTTTTTCAGGATCGATACCACATCAATACCACTGCAGCCACCCAGGCAGGCTAATAAGCCCTGCATGGGACGGAAGCCGGAATTACTGCCCCCGATCGCCTCAGCCGCATCTAAATGGAGCGAATGACCGTTAGTATCCAGCGCTTCAAAGGCAAATGCATCATCCTTTCTGCTGACTTCCACTGTGATCATGAGAAATATTTATGCAAATGTAATTTATGCATGTCCTTATTTTGCTGTTGAAATACGGAATAATCGATGGACCTGCAATATTTTGATCATACTGCCCCTTTCAGACTGGAAAACGGAACCGTATTACCCGGTATCAGGATCGCTTATCATACCTATGGCAGTCCGAACCCGGGCAAAACCAACACAGTATGGGTATGTCATGCCTTAACCGCGAATGCGGATGCTGCTGACTGGTGGAAGGGACTGGTTGGCAAAGATTGCCTGATCAATCCAGACCAATATTTTATTGTATGTGCCAATATCCTGGGATCCTGTTATGGTTCCACGGGTCCTTTGAGTGAGAACCCGGCAAATGGGCTGCCTTACTATGCGGATTTCCCGCAGGTAACCATCCGCGATATGGTACAGGCGCATATCCTGCTGCGCAGGCATCTCGGAATTGAACGGATTCATCTTTTGATGGGGGGCAGCATGGGTGGCTACCAGGCACTCGAATGGTGTATCATGGAACCGGGCGCGATTGAAAAACTCTTTCTCATTGCCACTTCGCCTTCTGAAAGCGCCTGGGGCGTTGCGGTCCATACCGCACAAAGGCTGGCCATTGAAGCCGATCAAAGCTGGCGCGACGCAGGCCCCGATGCCGGCGCAAGAGGATTGAAAGCCGCCCGCGCCATTGGGATGCTTACTTATCGGAATTATGGAACATTCCAGGACAAACAGACCGACCCGGATCCGGAGAAGATCGATAATTTCAAAGCATCCTCCTATATCAATTACCAGGGTGATAAGCTGGTGAAACGTTTCAATGCTTTCAGCTACTGGCTGCTGACCAAGGCCATGGACAGTCATCATCTCGGACGCGGCAGGGGAGGCGACCTTATCCAGGTACTGCGCACCATCCGGCAGCCAACCCTCATCATCGGTATCCGGAGCGATATTCTTTGCCCGCTGGCTGAACAACAATTCCTGGCAGACCATATTCCCGATACCTGTTTCTGGGAGATCGATTCCAGCTATGGACACGATGGATTCATCATCGAAACCGCACAGATCAGTTTTTTACTCAGGGACTGGCTTGGGAAAACGGGGAAATGAAGCAGCAAAATAATAGCGGGTCAATAGAATCGTCAATATTGAACGCGGGGCGATGGGGGTACCCCGACAGAGCGAAGTGATCGGCGGGAGGAAAAATGATTACGCCCCTGCTTGATGAAAAGCAGGGGCAATAATAAAACTGCATCGTGAACAGTAAATGTTGGAGCGAAGATCACTGCCTGGCATAATGAAAAGTCGCAGCTCAGCAGCGATCACGCCTCGTGTGATGAACAATCCAAGCGCCAGCGTAGATCATGCCGGAACTGGGATGAATAGCTCATCTTTCTTGTATCGTGGTCAAAACGAAAACCAAAGACTGAGAACAAAAGACCAAGACCTTTGTTATCTTCATGTAAACCATTTTATGGGCTTCTGGCGACAAATAGCTGAATACCTCTACATCAAGAAAAGAGATCCGGACGAACCGCGTACAAAGTGGATGAAGTACATGCATGGCATGAACCGGATATCCCTGATCATGTTCCTGGTTGTGCTCCTGCTGATGCTGTTCCGGCTGCTGATACTACCCTTGTTTCATTGAGGTGCCTGCCACTTCGCAGATTATGGCTGCCGCCCTGGCCGAAGCCTGCCCGTCATTTGATAACAGGTTCTTCAGTTCCCGGTAATCCTGGAGCATGGCTGCGCGGTAAGAAGAGTAGTCCAGTAATTTTGTAAGTTCTTCCACCAGGTTTTCCCTGGTAAGTGCGCCCTGGATCAATTCTTTCACCACCGGCCGGTTCATGATCAGATTAACCAGGGAGATATAATCGATATCGATCAGTCTTTTGGCGATCTGATAGCTGATCTCGCTGCCTTTGTAGCAAACCACTTCGGGTACACCGAATAGTGCTGTCTCCAGGGTGGCGGTGCCGCTGGTCACCAATGCTGCGCTGGCCTGTTGCAGCAGGTCATAGGTTTGATTGCGCACGGCTGCCACATTGGGATAGGGTTCGAGAAAGGGCGCATAAAAATCATCCTCCAGGGCAGGTGCCTGTGCCACAACAAAGCGGTACGCAGGGAAGGCCGACGCCACGGATAACATAATGGGCAGTTTTTTCCGGATTTCCTGCCGGCGGCTGCCGGGCAATAATGCAATGATCCGTTGATCGGTCGTCGGAACTGCACGGGTATATTGCAGTGCTGCGGGCGGGTGTAATTGTTTATCTGCAATCACTTCGGTGAGCGGATGCCCTACATAGTCAACATCCCATTGCCATTGTTTACGGTAATAGGCTTTTTCAAACGGCAGGATACAAAGCAGGCGGTCAATACATTTTTTCATGGACCTGACCCTCCCGGATTTCCATGCCCAAACCTGCGGGGATATGTAATAGACTACTTTGAAACCCTGTTCCTTGGCCCAACGGGCAATCCGCAGGTTAAATCCCGGGTAATCGATCAATACCAATACCTCGGGTTGAAATGCCAGGATATCCTGCTTGCAGAAACGGATATTCCGGAGAATGGTGGGCAGGTTGGCTGCCACTTCTGCGAAGCCCATGAATGCGAGATCACGAAAGTGTTTTACCAGGCTAAGCCCTGCATTTTGCATCAGGTCACCGCCCCAGCCACGCAAACTGGCTGCCGGATCTGTTTGGCGGATTTGTTGCACCAGCCTGCTGCCATGCAGGTCCCCGCTGGCTTCCCCGGCTATCAGGTAATACTTCATGCAAAGGGGCTTGTTCCGGATGCAAAATACCGCTTTCCCTTTGTATCCTGGATTGCGGATAAATTAACTAAAAAAATAGTTGTAAGACTAAATAAATAGTCGTAAATTCACGGGCAAATCCCCCGCAATGAAAACTTTAACCAAGGCAGAAGAGCAGATCATGCTTTGTATCTGGAAGAAAAAGCATGCTTTCCTGAAGGACATCATGGAATGTCTTCCGGAACCCAAACCGCATTCTAATACGGTGGCTACGATTGTGAAGATATTGGTCGATAAAGGCTATGTCGGTATCACGCCGGTTGGCCGGGTACATCAATATCATCCCCTGGTATCCAAGGCCGATTATTCATCCCGCAGTATCCATCATTTGGTAGATGGCTATTTTGAAGGTTCCTTTACTGATGTGGTTTCTTTTATGGTAAAACGGAAAGACCTCAGTGTAAAGGAACTGGAATGGCTGCTGAATGAAATGAAAAAATCCAAAAAGTAATCCCATGTCAACGCTTGCTTTTTACCTGCTGGAAGTGCTGCTCTGCAGTTCGCTGCTGATGGGCTATTACTGGCTGGTATTACGGAATAAACGTTTTCACCAGTATAACCGGTTTTATATCCTGCTGGCGGCCATAGCATCCTGGTCGGTGCCCCTGATCCGCATTCCCTGGAGCCATCCGGTAGCTGCAGCGGATCCCTCTGTTCTGCAAATGCTGTCGGAACTAGCCGATCAGCACATGCACATGGAATACAAACTGGAACGGGCCGCGACGAATTGGAACTGGCAAATTTTTATACAGTATGCTTATTGGGTGGTATGCATCGTCATGCTGCTGATGCTGGCCATAGCTCTCTTGCGCTTATTCCGTCTCTGGAAAACACATCACCACCAGCAGTTGGGCGATGTATTCCTGGTAGAAACCCGGACGGCGGGCGCTCCTTTTTCCTTCTTCCGATATATATTCTGGCACAGGGATATTGATATTGCTTCTTCTGCCGGGCAGCAGGTATTCCGGCATGAACTCACACATGTTCGGCAGAAACATTCTCTGGATAAACTCTTCCTGCAGGTCATGCTGATCCCCGGCTGGTATAATCCTTTTTTCTGGCTGATGAAAAAAGAAATGGAAATGATCCATGAATTTATTGCGGATAACCAGTCGGTTTCCGAGGGCGATACGGCTTCTCTCGCTGCCATGCTGCTGGAAACTGCTTTTCCGGGTAAGCACCTTTCATTGGCCAATCCATTCTTCTTTTCACCGGTCCGTCGGCGGATACAGATGCTGACACGTTCCAAAAATATACGCTTCAGTTATCTGCGCAGGCTCCTGATATTACCGCTCTTAGTGGTATTCGTGGTATTGATGGCATTCCGTAATGCGGATCCCGGCACTATTACCACCATCTCCCTCTCGTCGGTTATCAATCGGATACAGCAACAGGTGATACCGCTGACAAAAGATACCGCAGGAATGATGAACCCGGATACCCTGATAAGGAAAAAGGACAGCACAAAATCATTCTCGCTTATTTTGCGTACTTCAGATACGGTGAAAAAACAGCCATTGTATATCATAGATGATGTGGAACGTGATAGCCGGGCGCTAAAAGAAATATCACCGGAAGATATTGCCAGGATCGATATACAGAAGGACAAATCAGCCATAAAAGCCTACGGCCCGGCCGCAAAGAATGGCGTGGTGCGTATCTATACGAAGACATATGTTGCGACGCCACATGGCGATATTCCTGCCAATATCCGGATAATTAAAGATTCAATTCCAAGAAACAACTCCAAAAATCAAGTACTGATTATTCCGGATGGCTTTTTTACACCGCACCCCCTGGTGTTGTTAGATGGGAAAAGGGCCGAGTTGAATGATATCCGGCCCGATGATATTGATGCTATTACCGTTTTGAAAGACTCTTCTGCAAGAGCCCTGTATGGAGACTCCGGCAGGAATGGGGTGATATTGATCCGTTCTAAAAAGTCTAAAACAGGGGCAGCAGTATTTTCCATGTCACAACAGGCTCCCGAATTCCCGGGAGGGGAGAAGGCCTGGAAGTATTATTCACTTCCCCGCCTGCACAGGGCTATGCAATATTCCAAAAT
>CAZAOR010000229.1:0-4749 GCA_964486805.1 uncultured Sediminibacterium sp.
TACAAGAAAGGTACGAAACCTGGCAGGAACTTGTTACCAGCTTCCGCCGGCACCACCACCGCCGGCACTGCCGCCGCCGAAACCGCCGAAGCCGCCGCCGCCGCCCCCACCGAAACCGCCACCCCAGTTGCTTCCGCTACCCCGGCCCCCATTCATCAAAGACGAAAGAATCATTGCGTTTGCCAGGCTCCCGAGGCCCCCGCCACCTCCTCCTCTCCCACTGCGACCAATGAGTATAAAGATCACAATTGCGAGAAGGATCAGGAACTTAATAATGCCGCCTACAGGACTTCCGCCATTGCCCGAATGCGCGGGCCTGGCCATTTTATATTCTCCTACCGCGGCTTTGGTGAGTGCATCTATGGCATCATCAATACCGCGGTAATAATTCCCTTCCTTGAAACGCGGAACAATCAGATTCCGATAAATATCAGCGGCAATAACATCCGGTATCGCGCCTTCCAGCCCGTATCCCACTTCGATCCAGACCTTGTGTTCTTCCATGGAAGCGAGGATCAGGATCCCGTTATTGGTGCGTTTGTCACCGATTCCCCATTCCCGGAATAGTTTTACGGCATAGTCTTCGATTTCGGCTCCATCCAGGCTTTTGATCAGTACCACAGCAATCTGGTTGGAAGTACTGTCATCGAGGGCCACCAGTTTCTGCTCCAGGATAGCTACCTGTTCGGGGGATAAAACCCCGGCCTGGTCAGTTACCAGCCTGGGCGGATTAGGTTTAGGCAATACATTCTGGGCATGCCCGGCCAGCCAGAACATGAAACTGAAAAGAAATAGTAGCCGGTTTTTCATGCGGAATGTTTTGATCCCCGGGAGGGGGACTTTGCTGGTTTATTTTCCAAAAACAATTTCATCCGGCAGTTCATTGGTGTCGGTATCCGGATCATAGGGGAAATGCATCGACAGGGCCTGACCGATTTCCAGGATAATGCCGCAGAGTCCCGCTGTATAATTCTGTTTATTGAAGTGTTGCAGCATTTGCTGTACAGAGGCATTCCAGAAAGCATCTCCTACTTTCTGATGGATACCTTCATCTCCATATACCGCCAGTTGCCGGTCTTGCATGGCCAGGTACACCAGTACCCCGTTCCGGGATGCCGTTGCATGCATACGGAGTTTCGGAAAAAGTTCCCTGGCCCGCCAGACAGGATCAACAAAGCGACAGCGGCTTTCAATGAATACACGGATCTCACCGCTGGTCGCTTTTTCAGCTTCCTGTATTGCTGCCTGTATCTGCGCTTTTTCCGCTTCACTGAAATAGCTGACGGGTTTGCGCCGGAACAATCCGAGCATGCTGCTAGTTGTTTGATTAGAATTTAACTTCCGGTGCTTTCTCGGATCCGGCATCTGCCTTAAACCCTTCCTTCACTTTGAATCCGAACATACCGGACAGGATATTCATCGGGAAAGAACGCACTTTGACATTATAGGCCTGTACGGCATCATTGAAATCGTTACGGGATACTTTGATGCGGTTTTCTGTGCCTTCCAACTGCGCCTGCAGTCCCCGGAATGCATCATTCGCACGGAGGTTGGGATAGTTTTCAGATACCACCAACAAGCGGCCGAGTGCCTGTGAAAGTTGACCCTGTGTTGCCTGGAACTGCTGGAGTTTTTCCGGCGTCAGGTCTTTGGCGTCTACTTTCATCTGGGTAGCGCTGGCGCGTGCCGCAATCACATTCTGGAGGGTAGTCTGCTCGAAATTAGCTTCTCCTTTTACCGTGTTGACTAAATTAGGAATCAAGTCTGCCCTTCGCTGGTAATCGCTTTGCACTTTATTCCAGGCATTACTTACGGTTTCATCCTGCTTTACCAGGCCATTATATCCATTACAACCGGACCATCCAAGGATTACCAATAATCCTACAATGACCAACAGGGTAATTCGTTTTGTACTCATAACGGTTTATTTGTCTGTAATTTAATTGTTTGTCGCAAGAACAGGGCAAATATTACAAAAGGAATGCCACCCCGTTTGGGATGGCATTTTGTCGTATTAACAGTTTCTTTATCGGGTTATCCCTGTATGGCTGCAATACCGGGCAGGGTCTTTCCTTCAAAATATTCGAGCATGGCGCCGCCGCCGGTGGATACATAGCTTACCTGGTCAGTAAAGCCGAACTGGTTGACTGCGGCTACGCTGTCACCGCCCCCTACCAGCGAGAAAGCGCCTGCCTTGGTAGCTGCCGCAACGGCAGTAGCAATGGTTTTGGTTCCGTGCTGGAATTTTTCCATCTCGAAAACACCCATCGGGCCATTCCAGAGAATGGTTTTAGAATGACGGATGCAGTTGCTGAACTGTTCACACGCATTTTCACCGATGTCCAGTCCCATCCAGCCATCGGGGATATCATTGCTGGGTGCGCCGGATACATTGGCATCTGCCGCAAATTTATCCGCGATAATGGAATCGGAGGGCAGGTGGATACAGACCCCTTTTGCTGCCGCTTTTGCCAGCAGGTCATTCGCTGTATCCAGGCGATCCGCTTCGCAGAGGGAATTGCCGATCTTACCGCCCTGTGCTTTCATAAAAGTGTAAGCCATCCCCCCGCCGATAATGATATCGGTTGCTTTTTCCAGCAGGTTTTCGATGATGAGGATTTTATCACTCACTTTTGCCCCGCCTATGATGGCTGTGAAAGGGCGCTCACTGTTGTGCAATACTTTCCCGGCGCTGGCCACTTCCGCTTCCATTAACAGTCCGAACATTTTCTTATCACCGGGAAAATATTGTGCAATCACGGCAGTAGAAGCATGTGCCCGGTGTGCCGTGCCGAAAGCATCGTTCACATATACATCCCCTAACTGGCTGAGTTTACGTGCAAATTCCGGTTCTCCCTTTTCTTCTTCCTTATAAAAACGCAGGTTTTCGAGTAATAAAACTTCGCCTGCTTGCAGGGATACTGCTTTATCAACTGCATCCTGGCCGATACAATCGTTGGCGAATTTTACCGGGATATTGCCTAAGAGTTCTCCCAGGTGGTTCACGAGGTGTTGTAAGGAATATTTATCCGTAGGTCCGTCCTTGGGGCGTCCGAGATGACTCATCAGGATAGCGCTGCCGCCATCGTTCAGTACTTTGCGGATAGTAGGCAGGGTAGCGCGCATACGGGTATCATCCGTGATATGAAAACCCGCATCCAATGGCACGTTGAAATCCACGCGTATCAGGGCTTTCTGGCCTTTGAAGTTGTGTTCCTGGAAGCGACTCATGGGATAAACATTAAAAATGAAAAGAGAAGGATGAAAAATGGATAAAGCCCGTAAAACAAAAAGTCAAAACAAACGGATTCATTTTGACTTTCTGCATGCGGTTTGATTGATTTTTACTTGGAGATCAGTCCTGCGAAGTATTTAACGGTACGTACCAACTGGCTTACATAGCTCATTTCGTTATCATACCAGCTCACGGTTTTCACCAGTTGGGAATCCCCGACGGTCATTACCTTGGTTTGGGTGGCATCGAACAAAGAGCCGAAATGGGTTCCGATGATATCGGTGCTTACAATTTCGTCTTCGTTGTAACCGAAGCTTTCATTGGAAGCTGCTTTCATCGCCGCATTGATTTCTTCTACGGTTACTTTTTTGGAAAGGATGCTGACCAGTTCAGTCAGTGAGCCGGTGATTGTGGGAACGCGTTGTGCGCCGCCATCGAGTTTGCCTTTCAGTTCGGGCAGTACCAGTCCGATGGCTTTGGCAGCACCGGTGCTGTTGGGAACGATATTGGCTGCGGCTGCGCGGGCGCGACGCAGGTCACCTTTGGGGTGCGGGGCGTCGAGTGTATTCTGGTCGTTGGTATAGGCATGAATGGTGGTCATGATACCGGTTACGATACCAAACTGGTCATTCAGGGTTTTGGCCATGGGCGCCAGGCAGTTGGTGGTACAGGAGGCGCAGGAAATAATGGTTTCAGAGCCATCCAGCACAGAGTGGTTCACATTATACACCACAGTTTTCAGGTCACCGGTAGCGGGTGCAGAGATGACTACCCTTTTAGCGCCGGCTTTCAGGTGTGCGGCGGCTTTGTCTTTATCGGTAAAAAATCCGGTGGATTCGATGACCACATCTACACCATGATCACCCCAGGGAATCTGGGCCGGGTCGCGCTGGGCGTATATTTTCACAGCTTCGCCGTTGACGAGAATGCTGTCTTCGGTAGCGGTAACGGAGGCTTCGGAAAAGCGGCCCTGGGCGCTGTCATATTTCAAAAGATGAGCGAGCACTTTCGGACTGGTGAGGTCATTGATGGCCACCACATCAATTCCTTCCATATTATAGATCTGGCGGAAAACGAGGCGACCGATGCGGCCGAATCCGTTGATGGCAACTTTAACTGTACTCATGAAATCCTGTTTTGATGTTGAAAAATCGTAAGAAGATGCAAATTTACGCCGATTAGGAGGATTTAAGAGGATAAATTTTAGTTAAGGGGCCCTGTCCTGATAGGGTCAGAAAGTACTGGGAATCCACCGGTTAGATAAAAATCAAAAATCATTTGGCGGAAAGGGTACTGCGAACTATTTTTGCGTCCCGTTTGACCAAACGGCCGGTTCGTCTATCGGCTAGGACATCTCCCTTTCACGGAGGAAAGACGGGTTCGATTCCCGTACCGGCTACAAAACCTTTCAACGCATGTTGAAAGGTTTTTTCGTTTACGAGCGTTGCGAACTTGTTCGCATAAGTGAGTAAATGAAAAAAACGCAGCCCGAGCACAGCGAGGGTTGCAAGGTT